>NZ_PPQR01000015.1 GCF_002902085.1 Staphylococcus simiae | reverse complement strand
TGTTTTTGTCGTTATTAACATCTTACAATAAAGTGCCAATCATGGGCATTTTTTTATGAAATTTTATAGGTGTTGCACTTAATATTACAATCCGTCAACTATAAAAACAGCCGTGGGTATGACTTTAGGTGTAATTATTAGTAAACTATTAGGTTTAGATAATTACGCCTCTAGTGCTATATTGGTCGTTTTATGTATTAAACATACTAAAGTACATTCACTTCAAGCGATTAACTCAAGACTAGTGTCGTGTTTTTTAGTTTTATTTTTAGGTTCAGCGATATTTAGTTTGTTAGGCCAAAATGCTATAGTCCTAGGGCTTATTGTTTTGTTATTTATACCGTTAACTGTAGTATTAAAGGTTCAAGAAGGTGTAATTACAAGTTGTGTTATCTTACTACATGTATTTAATGCAAAAGCGATTAACTTACATTTAATTATTAATGAAACATTATTATTAATCATTGGTTTAAGTATCGCTTTTATAATGAATTTAATGATGCCTAGCTTAGATAAAAAATTGGATCAATTTAAATGTCAAATTGAAAATCAAATTGCTGATGTATTTAATCAATTTAGTTATATTTGTCAAAAGTATAACGAAACCATTGCGTTAGAATTTGATGATTTACTATTAAAAATCAAAAAAGCAAAATCAATTGCCTTTAGAGATGTTAAAAATCATTTTGTCAGAAATGAAAATTCATACTATCATTACTTTGATATGAGAGAAGAACAAGTTGAATTATTAATAAGAATGAAACCACTTCTTGAAAATATAAGTCATCATGATCCATTACTTGATGATTTGTCAAAATTGCTAACAGAAATTGGACAAAACGTAAATAGTAATGACTATACTGCAATGAGACTACATAATTTGTATGAGTTACGTTTGAAATTAGATCAATTACCATTGCCTACTTCTCATCAAGCGCTTAACTCTAGAGCAAGTGTGATTCAAATTTTGAATGAATTAGAGGAATATTTGCAAATTAAATCTCAATTTGGCTCATTAAAAATGCATAGTGAAATAACTTAAACAGAGACTCAGTTAAAAGAATTCTAGTATTGATAATGTTCATGAATTAATATTAATATGCTAACTATCAAGACAAATTCTATAATATTAAACAAGCCAGTAAATGACTTTTGAATAACTCATTTACTGGCTTGTTGGTTTAAATTTTAAAAAATTGATTACATAATAGGTATTAAACTCGTTAATATAAGTGCTAGTACCACAGACACTAACATGACAATAATAATAATTCTTAATACTTTGTTATTCATAGTCGACCTCCGAAAATTAAAGAAAAATGATGCTGTCATCAATGTTATACATTTTAATCATTATACGATAAGTTGAAATTAGCAATCAATATATTTTTCTAACTTAATTATATGAGTTAGAATAACATTAATAATTATAAAGGGGCTTTTCGAATGATTAATGAGCAACGTTTGTTAGACACATTTATAGAATTAGTAAAAATTAATTCTGAAACGGGACATGAAGAACAAATACAACCTATTTTAAAAGATAAATTTTCATCATTAGGACTAGATGTTGTCGAAGATCAAGCAAGTCAACATGATAAATTAGGCGCCAATAATTTAGTTTGTACGTTGGCTAGTAATGTAGAACATGATACTAACAAATTATATTTTACTAGTCATATGGATACAGTTGTACCTGGACTTAATATACAACCACTTATTAATGAAGACGGTTATATTTATTCGGATGGTACTACTATTTTGGGTGCTGATGATAAAGCAGGATTAGCAGCTATTATTGAAGTGTTAACTGTACTACAAGAACAACAACTTCCACATGGCCAATTACAATTTGTTATTACTGTTGGTGAAGAATCAGGCTTATTAGGAGCTAAACAGTTAAATCCTGACCTATTAGATGCTGATTTTGGTTATGCACTTGATGCCAACGTAGATGTTGGTACAACAGTTGTAGGAGCACCAACTCAAATGTTAATTTCAACTAAAATTACTGGCAAAACAGCACATGCAAGTACACCAAAAGAAGGTATAAGTGCTATCAATTTAGCAGCGAAAGCCATAAGTAGAATGAATTTAGGGCAAATTGACGAAGAGACAACGGCAAATATCGGTAAGTTCCACGGTGGTTCAGCAACTAATATTGTGGCAGATACTGTATTTCTAGAGGCAGAAGCACGTTCTCACAATGATGACAGTATCAAAACTCAAGTAGAACATATGAAAGACATTTTTGAAAGTACAGCTGAAGAATTTGGTGGTAAAGCTGAAGTAACGATTGAACAAAGTTATCCTGGCTTTAAGATTAATAATAACGAACCAGTAGTTGACATTGCTAAATTGAGTGCTCAGAATCTTGGACTATCAAATGAAACTGTGATATCAGGTGGAGGCTCAGATGGAAGTATCATTAACACATTAGGTATCCCTTCAGTGATATTAGGGGTAGGTTATGAAAACATTCATACTACCAACGAAAGAATGCCTATAGCATCTCTAAATTTATTAGCACAGCAAGTTTTAGAAATAATTACAATAGTAGCACGCGAATCAAACTGATATAGTGAAGTGAAGAGTACTTTTGTGATACAATACTAATGAAAATTTGAACAAGTGAGGTAAGTAATATGACACAACAAATTGGAGTTATTGGTTTAGCCGTAATGGGTAAAAACCTAGCTTGGAACATTGAATCACGTGGATATAGTGTTTCAGTTTATAATCGTTCAAGTGAAAAAACAGATTTAATGGTAGAAGAATCAAAAGGAAAGAATATTCATCCTACTTATTCATTAGAAGAATTTGTAAATTCATTAGAAAAACCCCGCAAAATTTTATTAATGGTAAAAGCAGGTAAAGCGACTGATGCTACAATTGAAAGTTTATTACCATTACTAGATGATGATGATATCTTAATTGACGGTGGTAATACCAACTATGAAGATACAATTAGACGTAATAAAGCATTAGCTGAAAGTGGTATTAACTTTATCGGTATGGGCGTATCAGGCGGTGAAATTGGTGCATTAACTGGTCCGTCATTAATGCCTGGTGGTCAAGAAGAAGCATATAATAAAGTTGCTGACATTTTAGATGCTATCGCTGCTAAGGCAAAAGATGGTGCTTCATGTGTCACTTATATTGGCCCAAATGGTGCAGGACATTATGTCAAAATGGTGCACAATGGTATTGAATATGCCGACATGCAATTAATAGCTGAAAGTTATGCTATGATGAAAGAACTATTAGGTATGTCACATGAAGAAATTGCACAAACATTTAAAGATTGGAATGCTGGTGAATTAGAAAGTTATTTAATTGAAATTACAGGTGATATTTTCACTAAATTAGATGAAGAAAACGAACCACTTGTTGAAAAAATTCTTGATACTGCGGGACAAAAAGGTACAGGAAAATGGACTTCAATTAATGCGCTAGAATTAGGTATTCCATTGACAATTATTACAGAATCAGTATTTGCTCGTTTTATTTCATCAATTAAAGAAGAGCGTGTTAATGCTTCAAAAGAATTAAATGGTCCACAAGCATCATTTACTGGTGACAAAAAAGAATTCCTTGAAAAAATTCGTAAAGCATTATACATGAGTAAAATTTGTTCATACGCACAAGGGTTTGCTCAAATGCGTAAAGCAAGTGAAGATAATGAATGGAACCTTAAACTTGGAGATCTAGCAATGATCTGGAGAGAAGGATGTATCATTCGTGCACAATTCTTACAAAAAATTAAAGATGCATATGATAATAACCCAGGATTACAAAATTTACTATTAGATCCATACTTCAAAAATATTGTAACTGACTATCAAGACGCCTTACGTGATGTTGTAGCAACTGGTGTACAAAATGGTGTTTCAACTCCAGGATTCTCATCAAGTATTAATTATTATGATAGTTATCGTTCAGCTGACTTACCAGCAAACTTAATTCAAGCACAACGTGACTACTTCGGAGCTCACACATACGAAAGAAAAGATAAACCAGGTGTCTTCCATACACAATGGGTTGAAGAATAATATGAATGAAGCGGATAGCAGGTAGCTATCCGTTTTTTTTTGACTCTATAATAATTTCGATTGATAAGATAATTTGAAGGTTAGGTAGATTTATAGAATATAATAAAATCTGATACTCCTATTATTGCTAATGACATTTATTTTGAATGTTAATCCGTTAATAGGACAACTAAATCTTAGCTATTGAACCTTTATTTTTACAAAGTTAAAAGTTATTGAGACAATAAGTTTATTTTTGAAAATTATTTAACTCTTTTTTTATGATTTAATGGTAATATATTATTTGTATATAGTTGATAAGAATATTATTGTTGTAAGTAAAGAGTGTAGCGAAAATAATTAAGGTGAAATACTAATCAATAACTGATAATTTAGTTAGGAGTACTGAAAATGTGTAATTAAAAGTTGAAAGTTACTTAATTAAGATTATCAGCGTTTGCAGGTGAACAGAAAGAAAAGAAGTTAAGAGAACTGTGAATACTCCTACCTTGTTAGATTAACATTATCTATTCAAATAGAAATTATCCAGCTAAGTGTAGACGATTCAAATATTCAGTTAAAAAAGTGGAAAGGTATTGAAAAAATCAATTTATTCCTATTATTTGATAGAAATTTCAATAATATCTTAGTATGTAAAAGAATTAGACATCTGTGTAATACATAATTTAATTGCAAAATGATAGAAAAATGCGAAAGTATGGAAACTATTTTGTTTATGAAAATATTAGAAATTAAGATACTAGTGATAATGCGATATTTTATTCTAGATTGAACATATCACATTATTAGGTAAATCTCCAAAACAACTATATATTAATATTTTGACACCAATGGCAACTTAAATAAATTTGTAAAACAATTTTCATCCATTTTAAAAGGGAGGATGAATTATGATTAAAAATGTAAAATTAATTATTTTTGATTTAGATAATACGCTGTTTTCTTTTAATGATTTATGGTTAAAAGCTAATAAACATACTTTTAAAGGATATAGTTTATTTAAAGATATAAATTATAGAGATTTTATGCAACTATATAAAAAATATGATCTATACTTTTGGAAACAACATGATGAAGGGATTATTACCTTAGATGAATTGAGAGAGTTAAGGTTAATTAAAACTTTAAAACATTTTAATTTAAATATTTCTCGTGAAGAAGCTAATAAGTATTTCGAATCCTTTTTCACTAAACTATTGTCTAGTATAACTGTTAATAGAAAAATGAATGATTTACTTTTGACCTTGAAAGAAAATGTGAACATCGCCATCCTCACTAATGGAAAGGTTAAAGAACAAAACAGTAAAATTGATAATCTCAATATAAGATCAATATTTGAAAAAAATATTTTTATATCTCAAAATATAGGTTATGAAAAGCCAAATCCCCAAGCTTTTCTATATGTCACTTCCAAACTGAATGTTGATCCTAGAGACTGTTTGTTTATAGGAGATTCTTTTAACAATGACATTTTAGGCGCATTAAATGTTAATATGTCTGCTATTTGGTTAACTAATTCAGATAAAGAATTAAATGTAAGTGATGACATCTACGTTTGTAATGATAAAATAGAAGTTCTTCTAAAAACTCTCTTAGATAATAAATATAAAGAATTTAAAATAACTAAGTAAAATAAGACATTAAAGAATTTGAAAATATAGTTTTTTATATGTTGTGTTGTCTGATTTAGTGTAATAATTCGTCTCATAAAGTGTATTTCAAATTATGCGTTGTCTTGGTTGGTCATTTATTAATAGTAATTAAAGCATAATCTAATTTTTTGAGTTACTTTTCCTATGTCTGTTCTCTTTGGAAAAAATTCTCTAAGTAAACCATGAGAATTTACGTTAGTACCACGTTGTGAAGCTGGATATGGAGCGACAATGTAAATATCGATACTAAATTATTCTTCTATGGATTTATAACAGGAAAAATCTTTACCATTGTCTACGGTTATTGTTTTAATAGATTCATTTGGAAAGGATGAAATAATATCTTTCATGGGTTATTCCATTGTTTTGTATGATTATTAGTATAATAGCGATAAAAGAAAATTTAATAATCATATAGTAATAAATATAGTGAGAAATGTGATATGATAACAATCAAATCATAGATACAGAGGAAAATACCATGCAAAAATTAAATCAAGTTATGTTATACGTGAATGATGTAGAACAGGCAAAATCTTTTTGGACAGAAACATTAAATTTTGTCATTATAAGTGAAACGAATTTAGTAGAAGATTATAAAGCAATTGAAGTTGCACCAACGGCAACAGCAGAAACATCATTATCAATTATGTCTAAGGAATTTATTGAAAAATATAGTCCTGAAGTTAATCTTGGAACGCCGTCACTAATGTTTAAAGAAAGTAATTTTGATGCCTTATATAACAAATTAAATTCATTAAATTTGACAGGTCACGATATTATTGAAATGAATGGTGCACGTGTGTTTAATTTCCAAGATGGTCAAGGCAATTATTTTGCTGTCAGTGATTAAAACAGACGCATTTATAGTATTGTTAAGTTATATTTTAAATGCTAACACTGAAATTATAATTTTAAGTCTCTTACAAACATGGGTAAGAGATTTTTTATTAGTATTTTGTGCAAACGTTTGCACAAATGTTTTGACATTTACAATGTTGGTAGCTAAACTAAAATTGTAGTTGAAAACGTTTACTTATAATTATAGAAGATAAAGAGGTGATTTTACGGTCACACTTAAAGATGTTGCAAAATTAGCAGGTGTCTCACCCTCAACAGTATCAAGAGTCGTAAAGGGTAATTCACGCATCAGTAAAGAAACAGTAGCTAAAGTATCACAAATGATGGAAAAATTGAATTATTATCCAAATTCAGCTGCAAGAACATTAAAGACAAATCAATCCTATAAAATTGGATTAATATTAAAAGGTTCAGATGAACAAATACGTTTAAATCCATTTTATATCAATGTATTGCTGGGTATTTCACAACAGTGTAATCAACGTGGTTATGGTACACAAACAACTGTATCTAATAACATAGAAGATTTAGTAAATGAAGTTAACATAATGATGAAACAACAAATAGTAGATGCATTTGTGTTGCTATATTCAAAAGAACATGACCCGATTAAACAGTTATTAAGTTCAGAAGGTCTGCCTTTTGTTGTCTTAGGCAAACCAGTCAATGATGAAGATTTAACTATACCTCATATTGATAATGATAATATTTTAGCTTCAAAGCGTTTAACTGAACATGTTATTTCACAAGATATTAATGAAATCATTTATATATGTGAACCAGCTCATTTTGAAGTGTTTAAAGATAGAAAATTAGGCTTTGAAACAACTGTGATGAATCGACAGATAAAGCATCAAATTGTCGAACTAGATATTAATAGAGATGAGATCATGACATATTTTAAAGCGAATAGTGCTCGACTAAAAAGGAATAAGTTAGCAGTCATTACCTCTGATGCCATGTTGCACTTAGTGGTTCTAAGTGTGTTATATGAACTTAACATATCTATTCCGAACGATGTTATTACAGCAACATTTAATGACTCATATTTAACTGCTAATGCATCGCCACCACAAACTACCATAGATATTCAGCCACAAGAGTTAGGTAAGTTAGCAGGTATAGCAGTGTTAAATATGATAAATGATACACCACAATCCATGGCACAATATACATTAGTTGATACTAAATTAAATATACGACAATCGACACAAAGATAAAGGAGTTTTAAAATGACTAAACAATGGTGGAAAGAAGCAGTTGCATATCAAGTTTATCCTAGAAGTTTTAATGATAGTAATAATGATGGTATTGGTGATTTACCAGGTCTTATTGATAAATTAGATTATTTAAAAGATTTAGGTATTGATGTCATTTGGTTGAGTCCAATGTACAAATCACCGAATGATGATAACGGTTATGATATCAGTGATTATATGGATATTATGGATGAATTTGGAACAATGGCTGATTTTGACAAGCTACTAAATGAAGTTCATCAAAGAGATATGAAATTAATATTAGATCTAGTGGTTAATCATACATCTGATGAGCATCCTTGGTTTGTTGAATCAAAATCTAGTAAAGATAATCCAAAAAGAGATTGGTATATTTGGCAAGACCCTAAACCAGATGGCTCAGAACCTAATAATTGGGAAAGTATTTTTAATGGTTCAACTTGGGAATATGATGAGCATACAGGACAATATTATTTCCATTTATTTAGTAAAAAACAACCAGATTTAAATTGGGATAACCCCGATGTTAGAAATGCTGTATTCGAAATGATGAATTGGTGGTTTGATAAAGGTATTGATGGTTTCAGAGTAGATGCCATTACCCATATTAAAAAAACATTTGAAGCAGGTGACTTACCAGTACCAGAAGGTAAATCATATGCACCGGCCTTTGATGTTGATATGAATCAACCAGGAATTCAAGATTGGCTTCAAGAAATGAAAGATAAATCATTAAGCCAATATGACATTATGACAGTTGGAGAAGCTAATGGTGTTAGCCCTGATAATGCAGATGAGTGGGTTGGTGAACAAAATGGTAAATTTAATATGATATTCCAATTTGAACATTTAGGTTTATGGAATAGTGGAGACTCTAAATTTGATGTTAAATCATATAAAGATATTTTAAATAGATGGCAAAAGCAACTCGAAGGTAAGGGTTGGAATGCTTTATTTATTGAAAATCATGATCAACCAAGACGCGTATCAACATGGGGAAATGATGAGCAATATTGGTATGAATCTGCTACAAGTCATGCGGCAGTATATTTCTTACAACAAGGAACACCTTTTATTTATCAAGGACAAGAAATAGGCATGACAAACTATCCGTTTGAGAGTATTGAAACATTTAATGATGTTGCAGTTAAAAATGATTACAACATTGTTAAACAACAAGGTGGCGATGTTGAGGCGTTATTAGCTAAATATAAAGATGAAAATCGTGACAATTCACGTACACCTATGCAATGGGATGATTCATTAAATGGTGGCTTTACTAAGGGACAACCTTGGTTCCCGGTCAATCCAAATTATCGTACGATTAATGTTGCACAGCAATTAAATGATGATCATTCAGTATTACAATTTTATAAAGACTTAATTCAATTACGTAAATCAGATGATATTTATGTTTACGGTAATTTTGATTTAGTAGATGCTGATAATAGAAATGTATTTGCTTATACGAGAACATTAAATGATAAAAAAGTATTAGTTGTAGGAAATTTAACTGCTGAAAAATCAAAACTTAATACTTCATTTGATGAGTCAGACTTAACGATAAAACTGCATAATTATGATAGTGACATTGATTTAGAAAATTTACAGCCGTATGAAGCATTTGTTGCTGAAATTAACGACTAAATCTGGAATGTGCAACGATAATACATCATTTACTTAGGAGTAAAATTAAATATCATTTGCAACATAGAAGCTACATTTGACACATAATAATTTGGCTATAAAACAATGCATATTAACGACTAATAATTAACCTCAGAAAAGTTAAATTCCTTTTCTGAGGTTATTGTTATATTATTCAATATCATCTTCATCGATGATTTGCATTGCAACAAACTTAGCAATATTATTACCACTTGAAGCAGCGTCAATCAATTGTGAAGGTCTAATCGTTGAAGATTCGCCAGCAACGAACACACCTTTAACTGATGTTTCTCCAAATTCATCGATATCAATACTATCATCATCTGCTCGTTTTAAATTTAATGATGTTAAAAATTCGAAATGGCTATCCAATTCAATACCAACTAAACCAGCAGAACGTGTGATAGTTTTACCATCTTCAAAAATAACACGACTTAGTTGACCATTATCATGTTCAAAGCGTTTAATTTTTCCATTTATAAGTTGAATATTTTTATTTTGAAGGTACTTTATGTCCTCTTGAGTTAAATGGTTGTCATCAGAAGGATTCATAATAATATCACTAACCCAATTTGAAACTAATTTTGCCATAAAGGTAATATGTTCAGATGGAACAGATACGATTAACGATTGATCTTTGAGTTCATAACCATCACACCATGGACAGTAAAAAACAGATTTGCCATAACAAGCTTCAATACCATCTATATGAGGTAATTGCTGTTTTAAACCAGTACAAATCATTATTTTACGTGCTTTAAATGTTGAGTTTAAAGTTTGTACTTCAAAATATTGTTCAATCTTCTTAATATCAATAACTGTGTCGTTAAGTCGTTCTACGTCAGCATATTTGTCAACATCGTGTTGTGCGTTTTGACGTAAAGTACTAGGTGTAACACCATCTTGAGTTAAAAAAGCATGTGAATGTTCAGTAACTTTATTTCTTGGATTATCGTTATCAATAACTAAAGTCGTTTTAAGTGCGCGCCCTAATGTTAAGGCGCTAGCAAGACCTGCAGGCCCTCCGCCAATTATGATGACATCATACATATGTAAACACCTTCCTAATTTTCAATTTGTTAATAATAAAAAAGAGTAGTGTAAAAAACTACTCTTTTAGTTAATTGTTAATATTCATGATATGAACCTTGTTTAACAGGTACCCACAATTGTATTTTAGTAAACGAATCTTCGAATGTGATATCAAGAGGGTAGACCTCAACATATAAACTATTGCGTTCATAAGGTAATGTTAATTGTAGACTAGATTCAATATAATACCACGCTTCATTTGTTGCATAATCAATTTCGCCTTGTAAATTAAATTTAGCATAATGTCTACTAGGTAAATATCTACTTTCTAAGTGAGCAGGGTACCTTTCACTTGGAACGCCTACAAAAATTTCTAAACCATCATCCAAAGGACAACTAACGACAAAAAGTTCAAAAGGGCTGATATCGTTATAACGCCTTAACTCTTTTATCTTACCATCGATGAGCAAGTCTTCTAAAAAATCGGGTACGTTGAAAGGATGCGATAAATCCTTTGTTTCAATAAAGCGAACATAGCCAACTAATGAAATATCTTCTGTTTTTTCTAATCTATAGCGATAAGGCGCTCTTTCAGTAGTGGATAGTTTAATATATAATCTCTTTTGAATTTGTAACTCATTTTTTTTAGTTGATGCTTGAATAGGAGATACACCGTGAAAATCACTGAAATCATTAGCGAAATCATTAGAATTAGCATAATGATACTTTTTTGCGATATCCATTAAGCGTGTTGCACCATTTACTACATCATTCGCTGCCAAAGTCATTTTACGAGCTCTTGCATAAGCTTCTGGTGATAAGCCGACAATCATTTTAAAAGATTGATCAAGATGATAAGGCGAAAGCCCAACGTAATCACTTAATGCTTGCAAATTGAACGGCTCTAATAAACGATCTTCAATATAAACAATTGCCTGTTGTATTTGCTTGATAACGTCCAAAACTTTCACTCCAATTAATTCAATCATTTACTTATATTTTACATTATTTTTAAGTAATATACACCTATTAGTTAGTGGTTTATTAAATTAGTTTACTAATTAAAAGTTGTATAGAAAAAGCGAGTCATAAAAATAAGTATATGATTGATAACTTTACTATTTCTATGATTCGCTTGAACATTTTAACATTAAATTAATGGATATCGTCCCACCATTGATTACCGTCACGCGATAATAATAATTCACTTTCTAATGGTCCGTTAGTACCTGATACATAATTAGGGAATTCAGGGTCAATCATATTCCACTGATCTTGAATAGCGTCTACAAATTTCCAAGTAGATTTAAGTTCTTCCCAATGCGTAAAGTTTGTGGCATCGCCTTTTAGACAGTCGAACAATAGATTTTCATACGCATCTACGGTGTTCATTTTATCTTGTGCACTCATTGAATATGATAATTGTACAGGTTCTGTTTCAATACCTTGTGTATTTTTCTTAGCATTTAAATGCAATGATACACCTTCATTAGGTTGGATATTTATGACTAATAAATTAGAATCAAGACGTTTATCAGTTTCATAATATAGATTCATAGGGACTTCTTTAAATTCAACAACAACTTGAATTGTTTTAGTTTTCATACGTTTACCAGTTCGAATATAGAAAGGAACGCCAGCCCATCTGAAATTATCAATCGTTAATTTACCAGATACAAATGTAGGTGTTTCTGAATCATTGGCAACACGATCTTCATCACGATATGCTTTAACTTTTTTACCATCGATATAACCTTCACCATATTGTCCGCGAACAAAGTTCTTTTTAACATCTTCAGGTTCTAAGTGGCGTAATGATTTCAATACTTTAACTTTTTCAGCACGGATATCGTCACTATTTAAACTAATAGGCGCTTCCATAGCTAATAAGGCAACCATTTGTAACATGTGGTTTTGTACCATATCTTTTAATGCGCCACTTGATTCATAATAGCCACCACGATCTTCAACGCCTAATACTTCTGAAGATGTGACTTGGATATTTGAAATATATTTATTATTCCATAATGGCTCGAACATAGCATTTGCAAATCTTAATACTTCAATATTTTGTACCATATCTTTACCTAAATAATGGTCAATACGGTAAATTTCTTCTTCTTTAAATGATTTACGAATTTGATTATTAAGTGCTTCTGCAGATTTCAAATCACTACCAAAAGGTTTTTCAATGACTAAACGTTTAAATCCTTTTGTTTTAGTTAAGCCGGATGATTTTAAGAAATCTGAAATAACACCAAAGAATTGTGGCGCCATAGCTAAATAAAATAAGCGATTACCTTGTAATTTAAATTCGTCATCTAGTTTATTACTAAATGTTAATAGCTCTTGATAACTTTCTTCTTCACTGACATCATGTTTATGATAAAAAACATGTTCCATAAATGCATCTATTTTATGTGTATCTTTAACGTGCTTTTGAATTGATGATTTAACTTGATTTCGGAAATCATCATTAGTAAGGTCACGACGTCCGATACCGATGATTGCAATATGTTCATCTAAATTATCCTGTTGATAAAGATGGAAAATAGATGGGAATAATTTTCTGTGACTTAAATCACCAGTTGCACCAAAAATTGTAATTAAACAAGGAATATGTTTGTTGTTAGTACTCAAGATTAAAACCTCAATTCTTATTTAGATATATGATTTAATATTATAAGATAAAAGCAATACAAACGTCATATAATATGCTTGAAGAGACTGCGATAAACAGCATACTTTATTTAATATGATGCAATTGACAGTAACTGTCGGGACAATAAATCAATGATAAACCAATATTTGTTGTCTTAACCAGTCTTGCCGGGTTGGGATTACGAAATAAAATTTATTTCTGTCCCACTCACCTGTGCTACTACCGAAACAATACGCCACAACTTTTAAAATATGATAATCATTAATTATATTATAGTTGCTAATTTTCAAAAATAATCTTCATATCACTAATATGATATTGAACACGAACAAATCGTTAACATGTTATGCTGAGCGTAATTACATAAAGGTCACTACAAATATTAACTATTATTCAAAATATGATAACTTATAATATTACAAATAATTATTATTACTGCTTAGTATAACGCAAGTTGCTATTTATATATAGTATGACGTTGCAGCAAAAAATAATCGTCATTAAATATGATGCGATTGATAATAGCTGTTTGATTACTATGATATTGATAAATGAGCTTTTATAAAATTAGTCAGTCATACAAAGACGAGACGATGTCATATATTTACCACTAAAATAGCTTCTTTTACGTTCCTTAGACGTATGACTGTATATGTCATGGATTTAGTTAGTGAAGATTTTAATAAAATTTAAAATAATAATCATTATGATTTTATGATAAAATAAATTGAAGAAAAGGAGGGGCATATATGGAAGTTACATTTTTTGGTACGAGTGCCGGTTTGCCTACAAAAGAAAGAAATACACAAGCAATCGCATTAAACTTAGAACCGTATTCTAATTCCATATGGCTGTTCGACGTTGGAGAAGGTACACAACATCAAATCCTACATCATTCTCTGAAATTAGGAAAAGTGAGCCATATTTTTATTACACATATGCATGGTGATCATATTTTTGGCTTACCTGGTCTACTTTCAAGTCGTTCGTTCCAAGGTGGCGATGGAAAGCCCCTTACATTAATAGGTCCAAAAGGTATTAAAGAGTTTGTGGAAATGTCACTATCATTATCAGAATCTCATTTAAATTATCCTATTACATATATTGAAATTGATGAGGACTTATCATATAGTCATGACGGCTTTACTGTAGAAGCACGTATCTTAAATCATGGGATACCATCATATGGTTATCGTATTGAAGCCCCAGAAACAACGGGTACCATTAATGTACAAGCACTAAGAGATATCGGTTTAGAACCTGGCCCTAAGTATCAAGAAGTTAAATTACAAGACACATTTGAATATAATGGACAACTTTATCAATCACAAGATTTCAGAGGACAATCAAAAAAAGGTCCTATCATTGCTATTTTTGGCGATACGAAACCTTGTGCCAATGAACAATACATAGCACAATATGCCGATTTAATGGTGCATGAAGCGACTTATATCGAAGGTGAAAAAACACTTGCCAATAATTATCATCACAGTCATATTGATGATGTTTTTGATTTGATAAAACATGCCCAAGTAAAACATAGTTTAATCACGCATTTAAGTAACCGATACAATGTTGAAGATATTGAGCAAATTAACCAAGCATTACAGAATAAAGCAGATACACCACAATTTAGCTTTGTTAAAGATTTTGATAGTTTTAAAATATAAAATGAACTTGAGATTAAGTTGTACACTTACTTTTTTAACTACTGTTAAATATAGTCACATTAATGAGGTTATCTATTTTTTTTAGGACTGATAAATAAAAAAAGAATAATTATGTATCAGTCCAACTTGGGAGAGAACCATTAATGATAACTAAATATTAAATAAGGGGAGTGGTACTAAGAAATAAGTTTTCAAAAAAGTATTTCTTAGTATCACTCCCTTAAAATTTAGTTCATGATGAATAGTTATAATAATTAATCTTCAACATTAGATAATTCAATGCTTCGTTCTACTGCAGCATTTAAACAGTCTTCAAAAATGGCAACGATATCATATTGAGATAATGTATCTAAACCCGCTTGAGTTGTACCACCTTTGGAGGTAATATTTTTACGTAATTGAGCCATACTTAAATCTGAACGCTCAATCATCTTACTTGTCCCGATAATTAAATTTCTAATAGATTCTTCGACTTGTTCTTTTTCTAAACCTAATTTAGTACCAGCTTTAACATATTGTTCAAAGACATGATATAAAAATGCTGGACCGCTTCCAGTTATGGCTGTAACTTGATGTAAATGGTCCTCAGACACTTCAATAACAGAGCCAAAAGCTTTAACTAAGTCGTTCACTTCATCTTTAGATTTAGGATCAAAATTAGTGGAAAAACTGATTCCAGTTACGGAATGCCCAACTTGTGCATTTGTGTTTGGCATAATTCGTGCGATAGGATTTTTACAATTTAATTGTTGTTGAATATAATCTATAGGTATACCTGCCATGATAGAAATGAAACGATTACTTTCACTAACGTGTTCAGTGATACGTTCAGCAAGCGCATCAAAATCATGAGGTTTAGTCCCTAGAAATACATAATCCGCATCTTTTAATAATTGTTTATCATCATAACTATAATTAACACCTAGTTTAGCAGCAAAATCTTTCAACGCTTGTTCGTTAGACTTGTTTGTTAAGTAAATATCATTAGGATCTAAATTACTAGAGTTAATAATGCCAGTAAAAATTGCTTGAGCCATGTTTCCAGCGCCATAAAATACAAGTTTCATTAATACCACATCCCTTTAATTTTTGATTTGTATTGTGTATATATTTATTATAATAATATATTAACATAATGAGTCCCGTTGTCATGTAAGTAATAATTAACATAATTCAAAGTATAGTAATAGTAGAAAAGGAGGGAGTAAGTTGATAGGACAACATTATGTTGTTACAGGTGGAACAAGTGGACTTGGTAACGCACTTGTCTTTAAATTGTTAGCTAAAAAAGTTCATGTAACATTGTTAGTACGAGATATGAACAAAGCACATCAATTATATAAAGATCAATATCCTGAGTTAATAAACATTGTATCATGCGATTTAACTTGCCAAGAAGACATACAACATTTAGTTAATGTGTTCGATACACTACCCAAAATTGATGGCTTGATCTATAGCGCTGGAATGGGTTACTTTAAAGCTATAGACCAACATAATGATAAAGAAATGATTAATACGTATCAATTGAATATTTTAGCTTTTAACTTATTGTTGTCTGTATTACGACCTTTTATAAGTGATGATGGTCATATCGTTGGTATCACTAGCCAAGCGGCATTTGTTACTCAAGCTTATGCGGCTCACTATGGTGCATCAAAAGCAGCCATCTATGCATTATTAAACGCTTTAAGGTTAGAAGAACCGACGTTACATATTATGACAGTTAACACTGGACCTGTAGCCACACCATTTCATCAAAAAGCAGACCCTAGCAATACTTATGCTAAAAAAGTTGAAAAATTAATGATTAATGCAGATGAACTAGCAGATAAAATTATTAAAGGTATCCTTAAGAGACAGTTAGAAATTAATGAGCCTCGTTGGATGCATTATATGTTGAAAATGTATCAACTGGCACCACGACTTGCTGAAAAATATTTTAAAAGATTGTTTAGTAATAAAGGTGAAAAGGGGTAGTTGAGTTGATTTGTAGTATAGAAGGTATTGTTCGACAAGCTATAACAAATGCTCAATATAAAAGGGCTTTTGAAGTGTTTCAACTTCGTGACTTAATTGGTCAAGAATGTTTTAATGCTTTAAATTCAACAGAACAACAGTTTGTTGCAGAGAAATTTAAGTTATTAGTGCTACAACATCAAGTCCTAGGTGTAAGTATTAGCCAGCAATCAGAAGATTATGATGTTGACGATATTATCTATAAAAAGCAATATTAATAATAAAAGATTCTCTAATGTTTAGGACTGATAAATATAAAGTGAATAATTTAAAATATAAATTATTTTGAAGCCAAGACTCCTAAGGTGGGGTACGAGACTTAAAAAATAATTATGTATCAGTCCATTTTAACAGAGAACCTAATAAAACCCTTTGATATAACTAAGGAAATTTAGCTATATCAAAGGGCTAAATTTTTATAATCAATTTCAAAGATGTTTTGAACAATGATTTAAGTTTGATTGATAGACATCAAGATAATCAAAATATATGTCAATTTAGTCGTATTAATAGATGTTAGTTGATTAAATGATTTGTATATTGTAAATCTTTAACACGTTCTCTTGCAGCTTTAATTTGATCTAAACTAACTTCCTTATAGTAATTTTCAATATTTTCATCAAGTTGCTCAACACTGCTAGCACCCACAATAATTGAACCTAAAGCATCGTGGGATGTTAAATAATTGAATGTTAAAGCAGTTAAATTACTTTCAATTTCTTTGATAGACGCAATCGTTTCTCCTAAGTCATCGTGAGTATAGTCAAATATACCGTCTTTAAATTTTTGGTCAAGTGCATCAACGCTATTTGCTGTTAGCAACCCTTTAAATACCGGGCCACGTGCAAGAACTTTAACATTTTTATCATGGATAGCATCTAATAAATCTTCTGGTCGGTTATCTATAAGATTAAATTGAGACATGATTGTGTCAATTTGACTGTGTTTCAAGTAGTAATTTATAACATTTGGTCTGATTGATGAAATACCATAAGCACGTATAATACCTTCTTGCTTCAATTCATCGAAAGCACTAATTGTTTCATCTAATGGGTCATCAATAGTACCACCATGTAATTGATATAAATCTAAATGATCTAAGCCTAACCGTTTAAGAGAGCCTTTGACTGCTTCTTTAATATACGCTTTTGATGGATCCCAAATCGTATCACCATTGTCAGTTAAACGATTTCCCACTTTGGTTCCTATAACAATATCATCTCTTTGTTGGTACTTTTTAAGTGCACGTCCAACTATTTCTTCGTTAACACCTTTATCATACATATCAGCAGTATCAAAGTAAGTAATTCCTTGTTCGATAGCTCGTTCTATAATGGGTTGAGCTTGTTTGAAATCAGTGCCTAAACTCATACAACCTAACCCTAATTCAGATAATTCAATGCCACTTTTTAATATATTTTTTTGCATGAATGTTCTCCTTTCGATACACTTTAACTAACAATGCTAGTTTATCAATTAATAAAATAAAATGAAAGGAACGTGATTATAAATGTCTTTTAAAGAAAAAACAATTGATCGTACAGTGATATATAATGGACATATTATTGATTTAGAAGTACACAAAGTTGAGTTGCCAGATGGTCAAACATCAACGAGAGAGTTAGTTTATCATAATGGTGCAGTCGCAATTTGTGCTGTAACACCGAATAATGAAGTGTTGTTAGTTAAACAATATCGTAAGGCTGTTGAGCAAACATTATTAGAGATTCCTGCTGGTAAATTAGAACAGCAAGAAGAAAGAGAAGAAGCAGCCAAACGAGAATTAGAAGAGGAAACAGGTTACAAAACAAATACACTACAACATATTACTGATATGTATGGTTCTCCAGGATTTTGTAACGAGAAACTGTCTATATATTTTACTGATAAGTTAATAGAAGGAACTTTAAATTTAGATGACGATGAATTTGTTGAATTATATAAAATTCCAATTGATAATATTCGAAATATGCTTGATAACAAGGAAATTGAGGATGCAAAAACAGTTATCGCATTACAATATCTGTTACTAAATTATAATCATTCTAAATAACAATTGAGAAATGCTTGCGTTTTATTGAGAAAACTGTTAATTTTATACATGAAGTAAACAATAATTTGTAATGATTTTAATTATTAGTAGAGGAGTGGACATCGTTGGAAGAACGTTTAAATCGTGTTAAACAACAATTACAACAATCCTCTTATAAATTAACTCCGCAACGCGAAGCTACTGTAAGAGTTTTAATTGAAAATGAGAAAGATCATCTTAGTGCTGAAGATGTATATTTAAAAGTAAAAGATAAAGCACCAGAAATTGGATTAGCGACTGTGTATAGAACATTAGAACTATTAGCTGAACTAAAAGTTGTCGATAAAATCAACTTTGGTGATGGTGTCGCTCGTTTTGATTTACGCAAAGAAGGCGCTAAACATTTCCATCATCATTTAGTATGTATGGAATGTGGCAAAGTTGATGAAATTGATGAAGATTTATTACCAGAAGTTGAAAATAGAGTTGAGTCAGAGTTTAAGTTTAAAATTTTAGATCATCGCTTAACGTTTCATGGTGTTTGTGAAGAATGCCAATTGAAAGGTAAAGGATAACAGTAATTGCGTAGGTTAATATAACCTTCGCAATTTTTTAGAGGTGTTCGGATGGATACAATTATTGAAGAATATTTAAAATTTATTCAATTAGAAAAAGGTTTAAGTGCTAATACAATCGGTGCTTATAAAAGAGATTTAAAAAAATATCAAGAATATTTAGAAGAACAACGCATTGCTCATATTGACTTTGTTGATAGGCAAGTCATTCAAGAGTGTTTGGGTTATTTAATTGATCAAGGTCAATCTGCTAAGTCGTTAGCAAGATTTATTTCTACGATTCGCAGTTTTCATCAATTTGCATTAAGAGAACGCTATGCAGCAAAAGATCCGACAGTGTTATTAGAATCACCTAAATATGAAAAAAAGTTACCAGACGTGTTAAATATCGAAGAGGTACTAGCTTTATTAGAAGCACCTGATTTAAATAAGTTAAATGGTTATAGAGATAGGACCATGCTTGAATTATTATATGCAACCGGTATGCGTGTATCTGAAGTCATTCATTTGGAATTAGATGATGTTAATTTAATAATGGGCTTTGTCAGAGTGTTTGGTAAAGGTGACAAAGAGCGTATCGTACCTCTCGGAGATGCTGTGATTGATTATTTAACTACATATACAGAAGAGATTCGTCCGCAATTGTTAAAAAAGACGGTTACTAATGTATTATTTTTAAATATGCATGGTAAATCATTATCACGACAAGCAATATGGAAAATGATTAAACAAAATGGTGTTAAGGCTAATATAAATAAAACACTAACACCTCATACACTGAGACATTCATTTGCAACACATCTTTTAGAGAATGGCGCTGATTTAAGAGCAGTGCAAGAGATGTTAGGACATTCAGACATATCAACAACACAATTATATACACATGTATCTAAGTCTCAAATTAGAAAAATGTATAATCAATATCATCCAAGAGCATGATTAATTATGGATAAAGTAAATAAACCCACTGTATTAAGGAAAGTGTGACAATATAAGTTTAGTAACAGCATGTCACACTTATTGTATGTTAGTCCTTAGTGTAGTGGGTTTTATGTTGTCGTTCGCGAAGTCGCTGTGCTAGTGCCAACGCTTTGTTATGAATAACTTCTGAACGATCTCTTTCAAGATGATGGTTAATGATATAACTATCGTTAATTATTTGGTGATTAAAATAATAGTCTGTGTATTGTTGTCTAATTATAAGTTCAAATTCAGCATAGATTGGTAATTTTACAGGTTGATATACTTTATTTTCTTGGATGTTATATAGTAAACGGTCAATGAGTAATTGGAGTTGTTTAAGGTCAAGATATAATTGATCACCATCAGTAGTAGTAGCTAAAATATGCTTAGCTTTAATAAAAGATTTTTCAGCACCTTTAATATTATGTCGTCGATAATGATAACAAGCAGTTGTAAACAATATCAAACCAACAATAGCATCACTTTTAGAATAGTTTGCTTGTTCTTTCCAAGCATCTTCTAAAATATCATGACATAAAAAATAATGTTGATGGGTATGGAATTGATAATAAAACTTGATAAGTGCTTGTTGCATTTAATTACCACCCTAATTTAAAAGTTTCATATATTCATGCTATAATATTTTAGTGAATGATGCACATATAACGCGCAATTTGAGGTAGATAATATGTATGAAGTGAAATTAGATGCATTTAATGGGCCATTAGATTTATTATTGCATCTTATCCAAAAATTTGAAATTGATATTTATGATATCCCAATGAAAGCATTAACTGAGCAATATATGCAATACGTTCATGCGATGAAACAATTGGAAATTAATTTAGCAAGTGAATATTTAGTCATGGCATCAGAATTATTAATGATTAAAAGTAAATTATTATTACCTCAATCACAAAATGACATTGATGTTGACGATGATCCACGTGAAGACTTGGTTGGTAGATTAATAGAATATCAAAATTATAAAGAATATACTGCAATATTAAATGATATGAAGCAGCAACGTGATTTTTATTATACGAAGCGACCAACAGATTTAAGTCATTTAGAAAGTGATGAATCATGGGATCCTAACCATACTATAGATTTAACGGAATTAATCGTCGCATATCAAAGAGTTAAAAATAGAGTTGAGTTAAACACGCCTAAAGTTGTAGAAATAAGAAAAGAAACCTTCACGATACAACAAGCAACAGATCAAGTTCGTGCAAGACTAAAAAATAAAGAATCCTTTAACTTTTTTAGTCTTTTTACATTTACTGAACCTATTGAACAAGTAGTTACTCACTTTTTAGCAATTTTAGAAATGTCAAAATCAGGAATTATTAATATTGAACAACAACGTAATTTTGAAGATATTAATATTTTAAGAGGAGTGAACTACAGTTTTGAATAAACAGGGAATATTAGAATCGTTACTCTTTACTGCTGGTGATGAAGGTATTGAGCAGCAACAACTATTAGAAATATTAGATATTAATGAGCAAGAGTTAGAAAATTTAATTAAAGACTATGAATCTAATGGTTTAATGATTCAACGATATGGTAAAACCGTTATATTAACAACAAAGAAAGAAGCGGCAAATTACATTGAACAATTAATAGAACAAAAGTCTCAAATGAAATTGTCTCAAGCTGCGATGGAAGTATTATCAATTATTGCTTATAATCAACCACTTTCTAGAAGTGATATTGAAATGATTAGAAGCATTAACTCAGATGGTGCAGTAAAAACATTAATAGCAAAAGGGTTAGTAGAAGCCAAAATAGTTAATGGCGAACGAAGTCAACAACTCATTACTACAGATTTATTTTTAAATGTGTTTGGCATCTCAAATATTGAAGATTTACCGACAACTGAAGAAGACGAAGAAGAAATGGACGACTTTTTCAGTAATTTAGTCAATCAAAAAGGAGAAAATAATGACTAAGGAATTAGAAAGATTACAAAAACGTATTGCTAATAGTGGTTATACATCAAGAAGAAAAGCAGAAACATTAATTACTGATGGAAAAGTGCAAGTGAATGGTCAAGTGGTAACTGAGCTGGGTACAAAAGTTAAACCTTCCGATGTTATTGAAGTTGAAGGTATTAAAATAGAACTAGAAGATAAAATTTATATGTTATTTCATAAGCCAGCTCAAGTTATTTCTAGTGTATCTGATGATAGAGATAGAACAGTTGTTACAGATTATTTTCCAGAAATTGAAGAACGTATTTATCCAGTAGGTCGTTTAGATTACGATACATCTGGTTTGTTATTACTAACAAATGATGGTGAGTTTACTAATTTAATGACACATCCTAGATACCAAATTAAAAAGAAATATGTTGCGAAATTAAAAGGATATTTAATGAGAGAAGAAGTTAAAGCGTTAGAAAAAGGTATTGAATTAGAAGATGGTTTAACGCAACCAGCCGTAGTTAAAGTGAAAAAGCAAGATAAAGATAAAAATACAACGTTAGTTGAAATAACGATTACTGAAGGACGCAATCGACAAGTTAGAAGGATGTTCGAACATTTTGGTCATCATGTATCAAAATTAAGCCGTATTGAATACGGTCCTTTAAATATTGTGGGTCTTAATGCTGGAGATAAGCGTGTGCTAACACCTCATGAAGTAAAAGTTATGAGACATTTGGCAGAACATGGCAATTAATCAATAAAAGTATGTATTAAACAAAAAAGTTTGAGATTTTTTTCACAAATTTTATTTTTTTAATAACTGCATGCGTTTTCCTATGCTATAATATGTATGTAATGAAAAGCACAGTGTGGGAGGTAGAACCTGTATGTCAAACGAAATACTTATCGTAGATGATGAGGATAGAATCAGAAGATTACTAAAATTATATCTAGAAAGAGAATCTTTTGAAATCCATGAAGCAAGTGATGGTAAAGAAGCTTTAGAACTTGCTATGGAAAATAATTATGCCTGCATACTACTCGATTTAATGTTGCCAGAGATGGATGGTATAGAAGTGGCAACTCAATTGCGTGAACATAAACAAACACCAATTATCATGTTAACTGCTAAAGGAGAAGAAACTAACCGTGTGGAAGGTTTTGAATCTGGTGCAGATGATTATATTGTTAAACCATTTTCACCAAGAGAAGTCGTCTTACGCGTTAAAGCACTTCTTAGAAGAACGCAATCTACAACTGTAGATCAAAGTGAACCTCACGCGAGAGATATAATAGAATTTAAACATTTAAAAATAGATAATGATGCACATCGCGTACTTGCTGATAATGAAGAAGTTAATTTAACACCAAAAGAATATGAATTATTAATTTATTTGGCTAAAACACCAAATAAAGTTTTTGACCGTGAACAATTATTAAAAGAAGTATGGCATTATGAATTTTATGGCGATTTACGAACTGTAGATACACATGTTAAACGTTTGAGAGAAAAGTTAAATCGAGTATCTCATGATGCTGCACAAATGATTCAAACTGTGTGGGGCGTTGGTTATAAATTCGAGGTAAATGCGAATGATGAACCGACTAAATAGTGTCGTAATTAAACTGTGGTTAACTATTATTTTAATAGTAACGACAGTTTTAATTTTCTTAAGTATTGCTCTCATTACATTTATGCAATACTATTTCACACAAGATACTGAAGATGCTATAAAAGAAGATGCTAAACGCATCAGTTCATTGGTCGAAGAATCACATAATAAGTCAGAAGCGATTAAATATAGTCAAACGTTAATTGAAAATCCTGGCGGTTTAATGATTATAAATAATAAACATAATCATCGAACAAAATCATTGTCTGAGACAAAAGTTAAAATGTTAAACGAAATTACTAAAAATAATGATTTCGATGATGTTTTTGATAAAGGCAAATCTATTACTAAAAATGTCACAATCAATGATAAAGGAAATTCTAAATCATATATGCTGGTTGGTTATCCAACTAAAGCGCAAACGAATAGTAACAGTAATTATAGTGGCGTTTTTATTTATAAAGACTTAAAATCTATCGAAGATACTAATAACGCTATTACAATCATTATAATTATAACTGCTGTAATCTTTTTAATTGTGACAACAATTTTTGCGTTCTTTTTATCTACACGAATTACAAAGCCATTACGTCATTTGAGAGATCAAGCGCAACGTTTAGCAGCAGGTGATTATACTAACAAGACGACTGTTACAACAAACGATGAAATTGGACAATTATCTAGAACTTTCAACCAAATGAGTACAGAAATAGAAGAACATATTGATGCACTGTCAACATCGACTAATATTCGAGATAGTCTAATCAATTCTATGGTTGAAGGTGTTTTAGGTATTAACGAAAATAGAGAAATTTTAATTTCGAATAAAATGGCTCAAGATATAACCTTAAATATGGGTGACATGACAAAAGATGCATTGGAACAACAAATAGAAGATACTTTTATATCACAACAAACAGAAATTCGTGATTTAGAAATGAATACAAGATTTTATGTAGTTATCACTTCATATATTGATAAAATCCAACAAGGTGGTAAAAGTGGCATTGTTGTGACAATTCGAGATATGACAAATGAACATAACTTGGATCAAATGAAAAAAGATTTTATCGCTAATGTATCACACGAATTGCGAACACCTATATCATTGTTGCAAGGCTATACAGAGTCTATTGTTGATGGTATTGTTACTGAACCTGAAGAAATACGTGATTCTTTAGCAATTGTGTTAGATGAATCTAAACGCTTAAATCGATTAGTGAACGAATTGTTAAATGTAGCACGTATGGATGCTGAAGGTTTAACAGTAGTTAAAGACATACAACCTATTTCATTATTATTAGATAAAATGAAAGTAAAATATAGACAACAAGCTATAGATTTAGGTTTAACGATGACATTTGATTATTGCGAAGATAAACTTTGGGATTATGATATGGATAGAATGGAACAAGTGTTAACCAATCTTATTGATAATGCTTCAAGATATACTAAATCAGGTGATAGTATTTCTATCACTTGTGATAGTGAAAATGATAAAGATGTGCTATATATCAGTGACACTGGAACTGGCATTGCACCTGAGCATTTACAACAAGTATTTGAAAGATTTTATAAAGTAGATGCGGCCAGAACTAGAGGTAAACAAGGCACTGGCTTAGGATTATTTATTTGTAAAATGATTATAGAAGAACATGGTGGAAGTATTAACGTTGAAAGTGAATGGGGTAAAGGTACGACCTTTATCATTAAATTACCGAAAGCCCAATCTTAAATAGAAATTCATTTAAAGGATTAAAGTGTTGTTGTAGAAATGACATTTTAATCCTTTTTTGTTTAAACATAGTAATGTCAAATTTACCTTTACTTCATAATGTAGTTAATAAATATTTCAACTTTTAATTAAATAAAACACCAAGCTAAAGTTGGAGCAAAAGTATTGAGATATAAAATGTAATGGGCTATGATAAATAAGTAAAAAATATTTGAAAATTCATCTTCGGGGTCGGGTGAAAGTCCCAACCGGCAGTAATTTAAGCCTGCGACCTGCTATTTCGATTGAAGTAGTGGCTGATCTAGTGTGAATCTAGAGCCGACAGTATAGTCTGGATGGGAGAAGATGGAGGTCTATTGTTGTACAATTTTCCTCCTATTCTGTACGAGATGAATGGAAGGAGAAAATTGAATATGCAACAAAATAAACGACTCATTACTATAAGTATGTTAAGTGCAATTGCTTTTGTATTGACTTTTATTAAGTTTCCAATACCATTTTTACCGCCATACTTAACTTTAGACTTTAGTGATGTACCATCATTATTAGCAACATTTATTTTTGGTCCAGCTGCAGGTATCATTGTAGCTCTTGTCAAAAATTTACTAAACTATTTATTTAATATGGGTGATCCAGTCGGTCCATTAGCTAACTTTTTAGCAGGTATAAGTTTCTTATTAACTGCTTATGCTATTTATTATAATAAACGTTCAAATAAAGCATTAATAACTGGTCTAATAGCAGCAACAATTGTGATGACTATTGTACTAAGTATATTAAATTATTTTGTGTTGCTACCACTATACGGCATGATTTTCAACTTAGGTGATGTTGTTAACAATCTTAAAGTTGTTATTGTGTCAGGTGTCATTCCATTTAATATTATAAAAGGTATTATTGTTTCTGTTATATTCGTCTTGTTATATAGAAGACTTAAAGGCTTTTTACAGAGAATATGATTAGTAACAGCACTAGTAAAAATATAATTAAAAACGAGGCAATCATAAATGTTTATGGTTGTCTCGTTTTGTTTATTGTATGCAATAAGATATCGATTAATTCATTTTGTTACATGAATTTGATAAGGGGAGTGGGACAAAAATAGTTGTTTTAAAATAAATTCTGTTATTGAATCGTCCTAAAGCCATTTAAATTAGCAACTTATAACAAAAAAAGAGTGTTCAGAACATGATTGTAATCTGAACACTCCTTAATTATTAGTAAAACTAACCCAATATAATATTATCTATAATTATTCAAATTTTAATGCGTCACCATCAAATGGCTCATCTGCAATTTTTATTGAATCAGTTGGACAACCATCTAATGCATCTTCCATATCTTCATATAATTCTTCTGGTACTTCAGCAGTACCTTGATTATCATCTAGGATTACGAATGCAATACCTTCGTCGTCGTAATCATATATATCAGGAGCAGCTGCACCACATGCGCCACATGCAATACAAGTATCCATATCAACGATTGTATATTTTGCCAAAATCTTCGCCTCCTTTGATAAAAATGCTAAAATAGAAACATATCATTAATTTTAAGCATCCTATCATTTATTTTCAATTTAAAAGTTTTACAGAGTGAGGGTTTAACTTGCAACATATTATAAAAACAGCGCAACAGCTAACGTATAACTATAAAACAAATAAAAGTATATTTAATATTTTAAGTGGTAAGAAATCTCACCAAACATTTTTTGACGCTTGTAGTCAACAACAGTTGTCATTATATCATAGTTTACCTCATTTAAAATATCCGTCTTTTGAGCGATTTTTAGAACAATCACAACAAAATAGTAAAAATTTTAATATCATAACACATCCTAGGTTTACATTTGATAGTCTGGCGCAAACGTTTAATGCTTTGCAGTTATTAGTCCAAACCATTTCAAACACTGAACAAGAATGTTTTAAATTTATACCTATAGCACATAATCATAAAGTTCAAGAAATTGTCAAAAATGTATATAACAATATTGTCAATCGCAATCAAATCGATGCATTTAAACAAGAATTGTTTCAACTATTTGAAGCCATTAGTCAACAAGGAACATGCTACTTACATTATTATTTGCAAGGACATGAAGAATCAATGTATACGAGACAACAAGTTAGTTTAATTGATAATATTCATCCTCTCGAACTGTATGAATTTGAAATGAATAATTTAGTCACCATGATGTTTGAATTAGAAACACCTAACTATCCTATTTTAGGAGAATTAATCGTCAAACCAACATTATTGAATCAAACATATAAAACTTATAAAAAATTATTAGCAGGTTTTACGATGGCTCAAATAGCTAACCAACAACAAGTTAAGATTAATACAATAGAAGATCATGTATTAGAAATTTTTATTAAAGGATATATGACTAATTATGATGATTACTGCTCGTCTTCACAGCAACAATTATTTATAACATTTTATCAAACTAGACGAGAAGAACGTTTAAAGGTATATAAAGAACATTTCGAACAATTGACTTATTTTCAAATAAAAGTATTAATCGTTGGTATTGAAAGAGGTGAAATCAGTGCTTCATAAATTTTTACAACAAAAATTTGGATTTGATGATTTTAAACCCGGACAGGAAGCAGTTATTGACAGTGTGCTATCTGGTCAACATACATTAGGTATATTACCTACTGGAAGTGGTAAAAGTTTATGTTATCAATTACCAACATATATTAATGAAAAACCAACGCTTATCATTTCGCCATTAATTTCGTTAATGGATGATCAAGTGATGCATTTGAAATTAAATGGTGAAAAACAAGTTGCATGCATACACTCAGGTTTGGATGAAGTCGAAAAACGTCATAATATTAAAATGTTACAGCATAGTCGCTTTATATTTTTAAGTCCTGAATTTATATTGCAACCATTCAATTTTAAACTTATTGCTGCTATTGATTTTGGGCTCATTGTGCTAGATGAAGCACATTGCCTCTCTGAATGGGGTTATGATTTTAGACCGCATTATGCACTTATTGGAAAAGTAACAAAGCATTTTCACAAGGCAACAATATTAGCATTAACAGCAACAGCGCCATCACATTTACGTGATGATTTGAAAAATATGTTAGCAGTAGACTTCCAGGTTATCAAAACGACGATGAATAGACCCAATATTACTTTTAGTCATCTTAATTTTAATGATGATAGCGATAAAACTGATTGGTTACTATCTTTTTTAGAATATTCAGGCCCAACAATCGTCTACGTCTCCTCTAAAAAATTATGTCATCAACTTGCACAACAAATTTATAATCATGGATATTTAACAGGTATATACCATGGTGATATGAATTATCAAGAACGACAAACAGTTCAACAACAATTTTTAAATAATGATATTCCAGTGATTGTAGCGACAAGTGCATTTGGTATGGGGGTTAATAAAAAAGACATTAGAACAATTATTCATTTTCATTTGTCATCCAGTCCGTCGAACTATTTACAAGAAATTGGTAGAGCAGGCAGAGATGGTCAACCTAGTCAGGCAATTAGTTTATATCAACCAGATGATAGTTTTATACTGGAAACTTTATTATTTAGCGATATGATCACTGATGAAGATATACATCAATTTTCAGTAGGCCAACTATTATCACAAGAAAAACAGAACATATTAACTACACTTGCATCTTATTATAGTATTAATGACTTAACGCTCATTTTTAATCAATCATTTAAAAGGAAGCAATTAGGATTTTATAGGATGTTGGGGTATATCAACTTAGATCAGTGCCGACGTCGTTATTTATTGGAATTTTTTAAGGAGGTGCCTCCTAAACAGCAACAATGCTGTGATATAGATGATGACATTGATAGAATTAATATTAAAAATAAAAAAGAAGTAGTAAGAAAACTGGATGTTAAAGAAAAATTACAAAATTTGTTCCAAAGTTAGGTATTGCTTTACTAAAGGAAAAAAAGCAAGATATAATTACAATATAAGCAACAAATATAATTTTAAATAATATTGATAAACATACATAAGTCAGGCATAAAAGGGTATATGTTATGTAAAATTAATAGCTAGAAAGGAAAATGGTAATGTCTAATAATAATTTTAAAGACGATTTTGAGAGAAACCGTCAGTCAATTGAACCAGAACAGCATTCTGACTATTCAGAAGAAATGCAGCAAGATCAACCTGATTCAACAAATGAATCAACGCAGGAAAAAGTAGAGCAACATTTTCCTCCGAGAAATCAACATAGAAGAAAAAGACGTCGTGATTTAGCGACAAATCATAATAAAGAAGATCATGAAACAGAGCAAGCAGCACATGATACTCATGATGCGTTCCAAAATGAAGGTTCAAGTGCTCGTGAGGAAACAGGATCTCTAGACGATCGTTACGATAACTATGATCTACATAATAATCAACAAGATGAGTTAAAAGCCTCTAAGGACCAACCAAAAACTGATCAAACAGCAGAATCTAAGTCATCACGTGTTAAAAAAGGTGTTGCAGGTGGGGCTGGCGTTGCTGGCAATGCTGATGACAATCATTTTAATGAAAAGAGACGCGACAAAGAATCAAATAAGGATGATCACAGCATAACTAATCATCGTAATACCGATACTCATGGTGAGCAAGATGATCATCATAAAGATAAAAAAGCAGCAGGTATTGCAGGTGCAGCAGGCGTAGGAGCAGTTGGTGCGAGTACACTAGGTAAACATGAACATGATAAACATAAAGAACATCCTAATCATCAAGAGGAAACTAATCATCATGCCAAACATGCTGAAAATACAGTTGGTCAACAAACTGATGCTCATGGGGAGCATAATAACCATCATAAAGGCAAAAAAACTGCAGCAGGCGTAGCTGGAGCGACAGGTGCAGCAGCAGTCGGTAAACATGCACACGATAAACATGACTCAGATAATAATTCACATGATGAACAAGACAAAAATCAAAACAATCATCATGACAAGAATAATAAAGGAAAAAAAGCAGCTGCAGTTGGTGCAGGCGCTGCAGGAGTAGCTGGTACAGGTGCTGCAATGGCTAAAGGCAAAAGTTCACAACATCATAGCTCTAAAGATGATGAACGTAAAGACCATGAACATAATGGTAAAAAGAAAAAAGGCGGTTTAATGAAAGTATTGTTACCATTAATCGCTGCAGTATTAATTATTGGAGCTATAGCTATTTTTGGTGGTATGGCTTTAAATAATCATGATAATGGTTCTAAAGATAATAAGATTGCTAACACGGATAGTAAATCTAATGATTCAAAAGATAGTAAGGATAGTAAGTCAGACAAAGATAGTAAAGATAGCAAAGAAAGTAAATCTTCTGACAAAGCAAAAGACGATAACAAAGATCAAGCAAGTGATGACAATGCTGATCAAGCAGCAACTACTGATGCTGATAACCAATCAGATGATCAAAACAGTAATGATACAAACCAAGCAACAACTAATCAAAATAATAACCAATCACAACAACAAAGTAATCAAAATCAACAAAATAACACTCAAAGTAATAGTAATGGTCAATCACATACGGTTTCTGGACAAGAAAATTTATACCGTATAGCGATTCAATACTACGGTTCAGGATCACCTGAAAATGTTGAAAAAATTAGACGTGCTAATGGTTTAAGTGGTAATAATATCCATAATGGACAACAAATTGTTATTCCACGATAATATATCATTTTAGATAAATGAAAATAATGACGATATAATATTATTGTATAAAATGAGACTGCCAACAGAGTATAGAAGATGTTGGCAGTTTTTTTAGTTTTGTAATGTACAAGTTGGACAAAGGGTCCAACATAGAGAAATCGATTGTCTGAAATAGGTATACACTTTATTAATTCATAATAAACTGCATAAGATTTTTTTAGCTATCAAGATAGCAGAAACTCTACCATGCAAGGTTGGGCAAGGGACCCAACATAGAAAAATTTTATAAGGATTACAGTTACACTATAAGTGCAACTGCATAGGGACCCAACACAGAAAAATTCTTAGCAAAGAATTTTTACAATGATGTGTAAGTTGGGCAAGAGCTACTAAAGATTAATAATCTAACTTGCTTTGATTGTACAAGTAAGGTACGAAGATACCAAAAGTATGAGTCTTATTATTTAAAAAAACTAAAGCAAATAAATTTTGGGTTACTTTATTGCAATAAAGATTATTTTTAGTCATAAAGGTAATCTGTTCAGAAAATAACAACAAAAATGTCATGAATTTATCATAAATAATCAAGCACAGTCTTAGCTAACACTGATACAAACTGTTATAATTATTTGGGATTAAAGGAGGCCGAAACAATGCAAAAAGTAGAAAGTATTATTATTGGTGGAGGGCCATGCGGATTAAGTGCGGCCATTGAACAAAAAAGAAAAGGTATTGAAACCTTAGTTATTGAAAAAGGAAATGTTGTTGAATCCATTTATAATTATCCAACACATCAAACATTCTTTTCTTCAAGTGATAAATTAAGTATCGGAGATATTCCATTCATAGTTGAAGAAAGTAAACCTAGAAGAAATCAAGCACTTGTTTATTATCGTGAGGTTGTTAAACAACATCAATTGAGAATAAATGCGTTTGAAGAAGTCTTAACAGTTAAGAAAATGGATAACAAGTTTACTATTACAACAACAAAAGACGTTTATGAATGTCGTTTCTTAACAATTGCTACTGGTTATTATGGTCAACATAATCAATTAGAAGTTGAAGGTGCAGAATTACCAAAAGTATTCCACTATTTCAAAGAAGCACATCCATATTTTGATCAAAATGTTGTGATCATCGGCGGTAAAAACTCTGCAGTAGATGCAGCGTTAGAATTAGAAAAAGCTGGTGCGAATGTGACAGTGCTTTATAGAGGTAGTGATTATCCTTCAGCAATTAAACCATGGATTTTACCTAATTTTACAGCGTTAGTTAAACATGAAAAAATTGCTATGGAATTCAATGCCAATGTAACTCAAATTACAGAAGATACTGTTACTTTTGAAGTGAATGGTGAAAGTAAGACGATAGCAAATGATTATGTCTTTGCTATGATTGGCTATCACCCTGATTATGACTTTTTACAATCAATCGGTATCGATATTAATACGAATGAATTTGGTACTGCACCTGTCTACAATAAAGAAACTTACGAAACAAATATAGATAATTGTTATATCGCAGGTGTGATTGCAGCGGGTAATGATGCGAATACAATATTCATTGAAAATGGTAAATTCCATGGCGGTATCATTGCTCAAAGTATATTGAGTAAAAAACAAACACCATTAGAATCATAGAATGTCATAAATTAAACCGAGATGCTAACGATAAAGTTAATATCTCGGTTTTTTGATTTTCTATTTTGGGACTGATAAATAAATAATAAATAATTTTAAAACTAAAATTAATTTGAAGCCGAGACTCCTAAGGTAGGGACCCAACACAGAAAAACTGGTTATCCAGTTTTTTCATGCCATGCAAGTTGGGCAAGGGACCCGTCATAGAAAAATTTTAAAAAGGATTACAGTTGACACTATTAGTGCAACTGCATAAGAACTAGTAAAGATTATAAATCTAACTAGTTCTAAATGTGCAAGACGGGCAAGGTTGGGCATTGGGGCCCCAGCAAAGAAAAATTCTGGCGACAGAATTTTTACAAAATTGTGCAAGCTGGGGTGCGAGGCTTGAAAATTTAATAATGTATCAGTCCAATTTTGGAGAGAACCGATTTTTGATTATGATTCGAAATATGTTTTAATTTGTTGATAGTTAAGGCCATTACTAATACTGACTAATAATTTTAATCTTGCTTTTGGTCCATTTAAACCATTGGAAAATATTAGGCCTTGTTGGGCTAATTGATAGCCACCACCTTCATAAGCATATAATGGACTTACAATACCATTAAAGGATCTAGATACTAAGACTATTGGTACTTTTTGTTGTATAAGCTGTGTCAGTCCTTTTAAACAACTAGGAGGTAAATTACCTTGTCCTAAAGCTTCAATAATAATACCATCAACGCCTTGAGTACTATAAAAGTCAAAAATATCACTCGATAATCCCATATAAGCTTTAACTAAAGGGATATTTAAACTGTCATTTATATTAGGGTAAGATGCTTCAAGATATGGTGAATGATGAAATTGGACACGATCTTTAGTTAATACGCCCAGTGGTCCATGGTTAGGACTTTGGAATGTATTAGTATTTGATGTATGAGTTTTAGTCACATTTCGAGCGGTATGTATTTCATCATTAAATACTACCATCACACCTTTATTTTGTGCTTTATCATCAGAAGCAACACGAATTGCTGAAATATAATTATATAAACCATCTGCACCAATTTCATTAGACGAACGCATAGCACCTGTGATAACAATAGGTGAATGAATATCTATTAATAAATCTAATAAATAAGCCGTTTCTTCTAATGTGTCAGTACCATGAGTAATCACAAAACCGTCATATTGTTTGGTATTAGCATATTGTAAAATAATGTCTTTTAAGTCATTTACATGGTTAATAGTCATATGGGGGGAAGGAATATTAAAGGGACTCAATTCGTCTACTTGAGCATATTGTTTAATGATATCTTCATGTAAAGATATTGGGTTAATATCATTCGTTACAACTTTATTTGATTGATCTTGTGACATACTGATTGTGCCACCTGTATGAATAACAAGTAGATGTTTCATAGGTTTCCTCCTTATTTCATTTACTTAATTATGATAAAATATTATTCATAAAACAACAAGGAAGGGAAATAGAGCATGAGAGCGATTAATATTGCAATTGATGGGCCGGCAGCTGCGGGAAAGAGCACAATAGCTAAGAGAGTGGCGAGTGAATTATCAATGATTTATGTTGATACTGGCGCAATGTATAGAGCTATAACTTATAAATATTTGAAATTAAATAAGACTGAAGATTTTTCTGAGCTTGTTAATCACACAACATTAGAATTAGTTTATAAAAAGGATAAAGGCCAATGTGTCATTCTTGATAATGAAGATGTTACAGATTTTCTTCGTGAAAATGATGTTACACAACACGTTTCTTACGTAGCATCTAAAGAACCAGTTCGTACCTTCGCTGTTAAAAAACAAAAAGAATTAGCAGCTGAAAAAGGCATTGTTATGGATGGTCGAGATGTAGGCACGGTTGTGTTACCAGATGCTGACTTAAAAGTATACATGATAGCATCTGTTGAAGAACGTGCAGAACGTAGGCTTAAAGATAATAATTTAAGAGGTATTGAATCAAACTTTGAAGATTTGAAAAAGGAAATTGCTGACAGAGATCACTATGATATGAACAGAGACATATCTCCACTAAAAAAAGCTGACGATGCAATCACATTAGATACTACTGGGAAGTCAATTGAACAAGTAACAGCAGAAATTTTAGCCCTTGTTAAAGAAATTGCTGACTAAAGCAATATACAATTAGACGATATTGGAAAATTAAGTCATGAGATATCAATAGGTTATAAGAATAACTTATTAATTTTTATTCATCTCATGGCTTTTTGTTTTATAAAAGTATAAATTTTTACTATAATAGTATTTGTAACGATAAATACGTAACATCTTAATACAACAATTAAAACTTTTAGACAAACTTTATACAGAAAATGTATAAAGTTGACTATTTATTACAACATTAATTTCAAATGGATCATGGACATTAACAATATGATGGTAATTAGGTGACATATTTATGGACATTGTGAAATTGATAACGCTAATGTAGATAGAATTTCTTGACAATTCTGTCAGTTTATAAGATGTTATAATTATGTAGTGTATAAGGAGGCAATCAAGATGACTGAAGAATTCAATGAATCAATGATTAATGATATTAAGGAAGGTGACAAAGTTACTGGTGAAGTGCAACAAGTTGAAGATAAACAAGTTGTTGTTCACATTAACGGTGGCAAATTTAATGGTATTATACCAATAAGTCAACTTTCAACACATCATATTGACAGCCCCAATGAGGTTGTTAAAGAAGGTGACGAAATAGAAGCGTATGTCACTAAAATAGAGTTTGATGAAGAAAATGATTCTGGTGCTTACATTTTATCTCGCAGACAATTAGAAACAGAAAAGTCTTACGAGTACTTACAACAAAAATTAGATAATGATGAAATTATTGAGGCTGCTGTTACTGAAGTTGTTAAAGGTGGCTTAGTTGTAGACGTCGGTCAAAGAGGTTTTGTTCCAGCATCATTAATCTCTACAGACTTCATTGAAGATTTCTCTGTATTTGATGGACAAACTATTCGTCTTAAAGTAGAAGAGTTGGACCCAGCAAATAATAGAGTCATTTTAAGCCGTAAAGCAGTAGAACAAATTGAAAATGAAGCTAAGAAAGCTGAATTATTAGATTCATTAAATGAAGGCGATGTTATTGATGGTAAAGTTGCTCGTTTAACACAATTTGGTGCTTTCATTGATATAGGCGGCGTTGATGGTTTAGTACATGTTTCAGAATTATCTCATGAACATGTTAAATCACCAGAAGAAGTTGTATCCGTTGGCCAAGAAGTCAAAGTTAAAATTAAATCTATTGATAAAGATACTGAACGTGTATCATTATCAATCAAAGATACTTTACCAACGCCATTTGATAATATCAAAGGACAATTCCACGAAGATGATGTTATTGAAGGTGTAGTTGTAAGACTTGCTAATTTTGGTGCCTTTGTTGAAATTGCACCAGGCGTTCAAGGTTTAGTGCATATTTCTGAAATTGCACATAAACATATCGGTGCACCTAGTGAAGTATTAGAACCAGGACAACAAGTTAGCGTTAAAATTCTTGGTATTGATGAAGAAAATGAACGCGTATCATTATCAATCAAAGCTACGTTACCAAATGAAGATGTCATCGAAAGCGATCCTTCAACAACTCAAGCATATTTAGATAATGAAGATGAAGATAATCCAACTATTGGTGATATGTTTGGAGACAAACTTAAAAACCTTAAATTATAATATTTAAGATGAATTTAATACTCCGTGCGTAAAATATACGTGCGGAGTATTTTTTTGCAAAGATCTGTTTAATGATATACACAGTTTGATTAACAACGGTCATGTGATAAAATTAAAAAGATATAAGAAAGAGAGGAAGTTAGTTTATGACTAAACCTGTAGTAGCAATTGTAGGTAAACCTAATGTTGGAAAATCTACCATTTTTAATAGAGTAGTTGGAGAACGTGTTTCAATTGTTGAAGATACACCAGGTGTCACAAGAGACCGTATTTACTCATCTGGTGAATGGTTAACACATGAATTTAATATTATAGATACAGGCGGTATAGAAATTGGTGACGCGCCTTTTCAAACCCAAATTAGAGCTCAAGCTGAAATAGCAATCGAAGAGGCTGATGTCATTATATTTATGGTGAATGTGCGTGAAGGTTTAACACAAAGTGATGAAATGGTTGCTCAAATTTTATACAAATCTAAAAAGCCTGTCGTCTTAGCTGTAAATAAAGTAGATAATATGGAAATGCGTAATGATATTTATGATTTTTATTCATTAGGCTTTGGAGAACCATATCCAATTTCAGGTTCACATGGTTTGGGTCTTGGAGATTTATTAGATGCCGTTGTGGAACATTTTGGTGAAGAGCAAGAAGATCCTTACGATGATGACACAATAAGATTATCAATCATTGGTCGACCTAACGTTGGGAAATCTAGCTTAGTTAATGCTATATTAGGCGAAGAAAGAGTCATTGTGTCAAATGTAGCAGGCACTACAAGAGATGCTGTCGATACTGAGTATTCATATGATGGCCAAGACTATGTACTAATTGATACAGCTGGTATGCGTAAAAAAGGTAAAGTTTATGAATCTACTGAAAAATATTCAGTATTACGTGCTTTAAAAGCTATTGAACGCTCAAATGTTGTATTAGTAGTTATTGATGCTGAGCAAGGTATCATTGAACAAGATAAACGTGTTGCAGGTTATGCACATGAGCAAGGTAAGGCAGTTGTAATTGTAGTTAATAAGTGGGATACAGTCGAAAAAGATAGTAAAACAATGAAAAAGTTTGAAGATGAAGTTCGCAAAGAATTCCAATTTTTAGATTATGCGCAAATTGCATTTGTTTCTGCTAAAGAGGGTACTAGATTAAGAACATTATTCCCTTATATTAATGAGGCAAGTGAAAATCATAAAAAACGTGTTCAAAGTTCAACTTTAAATGAAGTCATCACAGATGCTATTTCAATGAACCCTACACCAACAGATAAAGGAAGACGATTAAATGTTTTCTATGCTACACAAGTTGCGATAGAACCACCTACATTTGTGATTTTTGTGAATGATGTAGAATTAATGCATTTTTCATATAAACGTTATTTGGAAAATCAAATCAGAGCAGCATTTGGTTTTGAAGGAACACCAATTCATTTAATTGCAAGAAAAAGAAACTAGTAAACGGGGGTAGAATAATGACTAAAGTAACAGTATTTGGTATGGGAAGCTTCGGTACAGCCTTAGCAAATGTGTTGGCTGAAAATGGTCATGATGTATTGATGTGGGGTAAAAATCAACAAAGTGTTGATGAATTAAATTTACATCATATGAATAAGAAGTACTTAAAATATGCTAAGTTGAATCATGCAATTACGGCTACTACAGATATGGATCAAGCCATTCAGTTTGCCGATATTTATTTAATGGCCTTACCAACAAAAGCAATGAGAGAAGTTACGACTTTAATTGATAGTAAATTAACTTCTAAAAAGACATTTATTCACGTCGCTAAAGGCATTGAAAATGAAACATTTAAACGTGTGTCTGAAATGATAGAAGATTCAGTATCTCCAGAACATAATGGAGGCATTGGAGTATTATCAGGACCAAGCCATGCTGAAGAAGTCGTTGTTAAGCAACCAACAACTGTAGCTGCATCTTCAAAAGATGAACAAATCAGTCATCTTATTCAAGACTTATTCATGAATGATTATTTAAGAGTCTATACTAATAATGATTTAGTGGGCGTTGAATTAGGTGGTGCTTTGAAAAATATCATTGCGGTAGCGAGTGGTATTGTTGCAGGTATTGGTTTCGGAGATAATGCTAAAGCAGCATTAATGACACGTGGATTGGCTGAAATCAGTCGTTTAGGTGAAAAATTAGGTGCAGATCCTATGACTTTTCTTGGTTTAGGCGGTATAGGTGATTTGATTGTTACTTGTACTTCAACACATTCAAGAAACTATACTTTAGGATATAAATTAGGTCAAGGTGAATCAATGGAACAAGCATTAGCAGAAATGAATATGGTCGTTGAAGGTGTATATACAACCAATTCTGTATATCATTTAGCAAAGGAACAGCATGTCGATATGCCAATCACAAACGCATTATATCGCGTCCTATTTGAAAATATTTCTGTTAAAGAGTGTGTTAAAGAGTTAATGGAGCGCGACAAAAAAGCTGAATAAAAAGGGAATTATTACACATATTTTCCTTTTTATAACAATTTATGAATAGAAATGGCTTAAATTCAACGTTTTTGCTATATAAATGATTGCGATTTATACAAGGCATGTGTTAAAGTTTTAGCATAATGATATAATATCATTATTAAACCTCAGGAGGTGTATGTCTAATGAACAAAACAGATTTAATCAATGCAGTAGCAGAACAAGCTGATTTAACTAAAAAAGAAGCTGGTTCAGCAGTAGACGCTGTATTCGAATCAATCCAAAACTCACTTGCTAAAGGTGAAAAAGTACAATTAATTGGTTTCGGTAACTTTGAGGTACGTGAGCGTGCTGCTCGTAAAGGTCGTAACCCTCAAACTGGTAAAGAAATTGATATCCCAGCAAGTAAAGTTCCAGCATTCAAAGCTGGTAAAGCATTAAAAGATGCTGTAAAATAATTTTACTTAAAAAAGCCCTTGTTAAAGGGCTTTTTATTTTGGCTATAAACTTAGATATTCACAGAATACGATTTAGATATAGCCATTTGTTTATCCAATAGACAGAAGAGACCAAGATAAAAAATCTATAATAAATTTGTGGTATTTGGCCGTAACTTTTTGAATGGGAGTGGGCCAAAAAGCATTTTACACTTAAAATTAAGTATTTGGCAGTAACTGTCTGGTTTGTAAAATGCTAATATATCAACATTTTACAAACCTAGTCAGTCTTGCCGGGGTGGGCCTACGAAATAATTTGTTTTGAAATAATTATTTCTGCCCCACTCCCATCATTTTAGTCAGTCATACTGGAGCGATGGGGCTGCGACATAAAAGCTGCTAATAGTGATATCTGTCTCAATACCATCAATATATTGAGCTTCCACAGCAATTAGATCATGAATGAATGCTATAATTTAAGCGTAATTTATTTTTAGCGTAATCATTATCACAAAAAATATAAAATGATTTGAAAACGAAATAACAATCTATTGCAAAAGGAAATGGCATTTATTTTCATGAAAATATTAAGTAATATATATGTTTCAAAATATTTTAATTTGTGACATATAATGTTAATATGAATAGTGATAATAACGTGAGGTGTAGACATGGAAACAACTATCAGCAAATTAGACAAGCAAATAGAAGAACGTTTGAAGGGTGTAACTGATTATGAACCGATACGTATGAATCAACGTTTAGGTCAATTATTAGATAACTATGACATCCCAGACGTTGCAAAATTAGCATGCCTCACAATTGACACTTCAATGAGACATCTTGACGATGTAACTTATAATCAACTATCCAAACATTCTATTTTGATAGGGGATTTAATTAGTGCCCATTTTTATACGCTACTGGCAGAAATAGATGACTCTAATTTTCAATATAAAATTAGTAAGGCTATAGTAGAAGTAAATGAATTAAAATCATCACTACATCAACAAGTATTAAATCGTGAAGAAATCATGCAAGCAATTATTAAGATAGAAACAGTATTTCCTTATATAACAATTAGCCATTTTGGTATTATTGAAGATGAAACAACAATCTATAACTATTTGTTTGAAGATATGTCAGATTACTATCCATCATACTTCAAAGAATATAAACAAAGTGAAGTTAAGGAATACTTGAGCACCATCCAAAAAAGTTATTTGAAAAGTAGAGGTAATTAAGCATGGCTGACAATAAAGCAAATAAAGAACAAGTACATCGCGTATTTCAAAATATTTCTAATAAATATGATCGATTAAACAATATTATTAGCTTTGAACAACACAAAGTGTGGAGAAAACGCGTCATGAAAGAAATGAATGTTCAAAAAGGTGCATCAGCATTAGATGTTTGCTGTGGTACTGCTGACTGGACAATTGCCCTAAGTAAAGCAGTTGGTCCTTTTGGAGAAGTCACAGGATTAGATTTTAGTGAAAATATGTTGGCTGTTGGTAAAGAAAAAACTGCAGATATGGAAAATGTCAAATTAGTACACGGTGATGCCATGGACTTACCTTTTGAAGATAACTCATTTGATTATGTAACAATCGGTTTTGGTTTACGTAACGTACCAGAATACTTAGTTGCATTAAAAGAAATGAATCGTGTCTTGAAACCAGGGGGGATGGTAGTTTGTCTTGAGACTAGCCAACCTACTTTACCAGTTTTTAAACAAGTGTATGCACTATATTTTAAATTTGTGATGCCAGTTTTCGGAAAACTATTTGCTAAATCAAAAGATGAATATGAATGGTTACAACAATCAACATTTAATTTTCCAGGTAAAGAACAATTAAAGAGAATGTTTGAGCAAGCTGGTTTTACAAATATAAAAGTTCGTAGCTTTACAGGTGGCGTTGCTGCAATGCACCTTGGCTATAAAGAAAAAGATACTACCAAAGGTGATTAACGTGGCAAAGTTAAACATGAATAATGAAATAAAAAAAGTAGAAAAGCGTCTTGAAGCGGCAATTAAAAGTAAAGACCAAGTTTTACAACAATCTTCTTTACATTTGTTATCATCTGGTGGTAAACGTGTGAGACCAGCATTTGTGATATTGAGTAGTCAATTTGGTAAAGATCAAGAAACATCTGAAGAAACGTATCAAGTTGCAGTGGCTTTAGAATTGATACACATGGCAACTTTAGTTCATGATGATGTCATCGATAAAAGTGATAAACGTCGTGGTAAGTTAACTATCTCTAAAAAATGGGATCAAACAACAGCTATTTTAACAGGGAATTTTCTGTTAGCTTTAGGTTTAGAACATTTAATGGCAGTTAAAGATAATCGTGTGCATCAATTAATTTCACAATCTATCGTCAATGTTTGTCGTGGTGAGTTATTTCAATTTCAAGATCAATTTAATCACCATCAAACGATTACTAATTATTTAAGAAGAATTAATCGTAAGACAGCATTATTAATTCAATTATCAACAGAAGTTGGGGCGATAACGTCTCAATCAGATGTAGAAACTGTGCGTAAATTGAAATTAATTGGTCATTACATTGGTATGAGTTATCAAATCATTGATGATGTACTTGATTTTACAAGTACCGAAAAGAAATTAGGTAAGCCAGTCGGTAGTGACTTAATGAATGGTCATATTACATTACCTGTATTACTAGAGATGCGTAAAAATGTTGCATTCAAAGAAAAAATTGAGCAATTAACGCCAACGAGTGATGTTAAACAATTTAAAGATTGCGTTCAAATTATTCGTCAATCTGATAGCATCAATGAAGCAAAAGAGGTAAGTAGTAAATACTTAACAAAAGCATTAAATTTAATTGATGAACTTCCAGATTCACAAGGTAAATCTTTACTGAAATCATTAACTAAAAAAATGGGGTCTAGAAATACGTAAGTCACGTGAAAATTGTTGAAAGCGCTTTACTAACCTGGTACTATAGAATAGTAATATACATAAATCGCTATTATTATTTAAACACAGGGGGATACATAAAGTGGAACGCACATTTTTAATGATTAAACCAGATGCAGTACAACGAAACATGATTGGTGAAGTGTTATCTAGAATCGAAAGAAAGGGACTTAAATTAGTAGGCGGTAAATTAATGCAAGTACCTATGTCATTAGCAGAAACGCATTATGGCGAACATAAAAACAAACCATTTTATAATGATTTAGTTTCTTTTATAACATCAGCACCAGTATTTGCCATGGTAGTTGAAGGGGAAGATGCTGTCGCAGTATCTCGTCATATTATTGGTAGTACTAATCCTTCAGAAGCGGCTCCAGGTTCAATTAGAGGAGATTATGGATTAACGGTAGGTAGAAACATTATTCATGGCTCTGATTCAGTTGAATCAGCTCAACGAGAAATTAGTTTATGGTTTAACGAAGAAGAAATCACTAGTTACGATTCACCAAGAGATACTTGGTTATATGAATAAATAAAATTTAAAATAACATAATGCAAAAGTTGAGATAAATGATTAGTTTGTCTCAACTTTTTTCTATGCATAAATAAAAAACGATATATGTTCAAAGCAATATTTATATTATAATTGTAATAACTATTCAAAATTTAGATAATTCTGATATTAGAACCAACACAAATTGTTAATATCATGGTTGAATTGCAAACAGTTATGAAAATACTGTGAATATGATAATATTAACAACATATTGTATAGAAACCGTGGAATTGTAGAAAGGAGCGAGTGTATATGAGATATCTGACTTCAGGTGAATCACATGGACCGCAATTAACAGTAATTATAGAAGGTGTTCCAGCTAATCTTGCTATTAAAGCTGAGGATATTAATAAAGAAATGTTTAAAAGACAGGGTGGCTATGGTCGAGGTAGACGTATGCAAATTGAGAAAGATACGGTTGAAATCGTCTCAGGCGTAAGAAATGGTTATACACTTGGTAGCCCAATTACCATGGTAGTAACTAATGATGACTTTTCACATTGGAGAAAAATCATGGGTGTTGCACCGATTAGTGACGAAGAACGTGAAGCGATGAAACGAACAATTACGAAACCACGCCCAGGACATGCAGATTTAATCGGAGGAATGAAATATAATCATCGCGATTTAAGAAATGTATTAGAACGTTCATCTGCAAGAGAAACAGCTGCTAGAGTAGCTGTTGGAGCTTTATGTAAATTAATGTTAGAACAACTTAATATTGATGTATATAGTCGTGTAGTTGAAATTGGTGGTATTAAGGATAAAGACTTTTATGATAGTGAAACTTTTAAAGCACATTTAGATCAAAACGATGTGCGTGTCATTGATGACACTATTGCACAAGCAATGAGAGATAAAATTGATCAAGCGAAAAAAGATGGTGATTCAATCGGTGGTGTTGTACAAGTAGTCGTTGATAATATGCCTATTGGTGTAGGTAGTTATGTACATTATGACCGTAAACTAGATGGCAGAATTGCACAAGGTGTTGTTAGTATTAATGCCTTTAAAGGTGTTAGCTTTGGAGAAGGTTTTAAAGCTGCTGAAAAACCAGGTAGTGAAATTCAAGATGAAATCTTGTATAACAGTGACATTGGTTATTATAGAGGGTCAAACCACTTAGGTGGCTTTGAAGGTGGTATGTCTAATGGTATGCCTATTATTGTTAATGGCGTAATGAAACCAATACCTACACTTTATAAACCACTAAATTCTGTAGACATTAATACTAAAGAAGACTTTAAAGCAACAATTGAACGTTCTGATAGTTGTGCCGTTCCAGCTGCAAGTATCGTATGTGAACATGTCGTTGCCTTTGAAATTGCTAAAGCATTGTTAGAAGAATTTCAATCTAATCACATGGATCAACTACAACAACAAATCAAAGAACGCAGACAGTTAAATATAGAATTTTAATTTGTAAAGATTGAGGTATGACTATGAAATTACAAACAACGTATCCTACAAATAACTATCCAATTATTGTAGAACATGGTGCGATTCAACAGTTAAATCGTTTTGTGTCTAGTTATGATCAAACATTTATCTTAGTAGATGAACACGTCAATCAACTTTTTGCTGATAAATTAAATGAGTTATCAAAGTTACAGCATATTCAAAAAGTAATTATCCCAGCAGGAGAACAAACAAAAACATTTAAACAATTTGAAGAGACACTAGAATTTATTTTATCTCACAGTATTACGAGAAATACTGCGATTGTTGCAATTGGTGGAGGTGCTACAGGTGATTTTGCTGGGTATGTAGCAGCATCTTTACTTCGTGGGGTTGCTTTTATTCAAGTACCAACAACAATACTTGCACATGACTCAAGCGTAGGTGGCAAAGTTGGAATCAACTCTAAACAAGGTAAGAACTTAATTGGCGCCTTCTACAGACCTACAGCAGTTATATATGATTTAAACTTTTTACAAACTTTACCATATGAAGAAGTGTTGAGTGGTTATGCCGAAGTATATAAACATGCACTTCTAAATGGTCAACAAGCTACATTACAACTTGAACAACATTTTGATTCACAACAGTCATTATCACAGTTAGCTGGAATAGATCAATTTATAATAAATGGTATTAAAACGAAGCTCAACATCGTAGTGTCAGATGAAAAAGAACATGGTGTACGTAAACATTTAAATTTAGGACATACGTTTGGTCATGCAGTAGAGTACCAACATAAAATTCCGCATGGCCATGCAGTGATGATTGGTATAATTTATCAATTTATTGTGGCGAATCAGTTATTTGATTCTGGTCATGATATTAAACATTACACTGATTATTTCTTAGCGTTAGGTTATCCATTAACAATGATAAAAGATTTTGATTTTGAAACGTTATATCAATATATGTTACGAGATAAAAAGAATGATGAACACGGCGTACAAATGGTACTTATTAAACAATTTAATGATATAGCTGTGCAACATATTGAAGAATCAGTTATACATGATGCATTTTGCGAATTGCAATCTTATTTTAAGTAGGTGGAATTATTGGTAAATGAACAACAAATTGATATTAATGGACCATTAAGAGGAGATATTGAAGTTCCAGGCGATAAATCAATGACACATCGTGCCATTATGTTAGCTTCGTTAGCTAAAGGTATATCAACGATTTATCAGCCTTTATTAGGTGAAGATTGCAAGCGAACAATGAACATATTTCGTTTACTAGGTGTTGAAATTACAGAAAATGATGACAGTATTGTGATAAACTCTCCTGGATATGCAGCGTTTAAAACGCCACATCAAGTCTTATATACAGGTAATTCAGGAACAACAACGAGATTACTTGCTGGTTTGTTAAGTGGTCTGGGCATTGAAAGTGTGCTTTCAGGAGATGAATCTATAGGTAAACGTCCGATGGATAGAGTGATTAAACCATTAAAAATGATGAATGCTAATATCGAGGGCGTAGATGGTAATTTTACCCCGTTAATTATTAGACCGAGTGAAATTAATGGTATGAATTATCAGATGGAAGTTTCAAGCGCTCAAGTAAAAAGTGCGATATTATTTGCAAGTTTATTTTCACAACAACCATCTGTTGTCACGGAATTAGATATTAGTCGTAACCATACCGAGACGATGTTTAAACATTTTAATATTCCTATTACGGTTAATGGTGACACGATTACAACTACAGCCAATGCCATTCATCACATCAAAGCAGCAGATTTCCATGTACCTGGAGATATTTCGTCAGCAGCATTTTTCATTGTTGCTGCTTTGATAACACCAAACAGCGATATCACAATTCATAATGTTGGAATCAATGAGACGCGTTCAGGTATTATAGATATCGTACGTCAAATGAATGGGAATATTGAATTATTGAATGTTACAGATGGAGCGGAACCTACTGCTTCTATTAGAGTTCAATATACACCTAATTTAACGCCAATGACGATTGAAGGCAATTTGGTACCTAGGGCAATCGACGAGTTGCCTGTTATAGCTTTATTGTGTACGCAAGCAACTGGAACAAGTATCATTAAAGATGCTGAAGAATTAAAAGTAAAAGAAACAAATAGAATCGATACGACAGCAGATATGTTAAATTTACTTGGTTTTAATATCCAACCAACCAACGATGGTTTGATTATTCATCCTTCTGAATTTAAAACAAATGCAGTTGTCGACAGTTTAACTGATCATCGTATAGGTATGATGCTAGCAGTCGCATCATTACTATCAAGTGAACCGGTAACGATTAAACAGTTTGACGCTGTTAACGTATCATTTCCAGGATTTTTACCAAAATTACAGTTTTTACAAAGAGAAAATGAGGGATAAATTCAAATGGAAGATATCTATAAACTTATAGACGATATCAATCTACAGAAATTAGACAATTTAGATACACGTGTCAACGAAGCATTGGCTACAGATAATGATGATGCGCTATTTATTTTAGGAGAAACGTTATATAGCTTTGGATTAATGCCTCAAGGTTTAGAAGTCTTTAGAGCGTTATATCATAAATATCCTGATGAAAGTGAGTTATTAATCTATTTTATTGAAGGATTAATGGCAGAGAATCAAACTGATGAAGCGTTAGAGTATTTGAGTTATGTAGAGCAATCACCTGAGAAGCTAATGCTTGAAGCTGATTTATATCAACAAATAAATATGATCGAAGTTGCGATTGATAAGTTGCAACAAGCCATTGAAATCGAACCGAATGATCCTATTATTCATTTTGCATTAGCTGAAATTTTATATTATGATGGCCAATATTTACGAGCTACAACAGAATATGAAACAGTGTTAGAAACTGGGGAATATCAAGTTAATGGTGTCAACCTATTTTCACGTATGGCAGATTGCAGTCTACAAAGTGGCAATTATAGTGATGCGATTCGTTTATTTGATGAAATTAGCGAAGATGAAATGACATCAGAAGATTATTTCAAAAAAGCTATCGCATATGATAAAAATGATTTAACGCAAGAAGCTATTAAAATTATGACGTCATTATTATCGAAAGATCCTGACTATATTCAAGGATATCTTTATTTACAATCATTATATGAAAATGACAAAAACTTTGCGGATGCAATTGAAACAGGTAAAGAAGGTCTACGTTTAAGTCAATTTTACAAAGAATTAATGTATAGCACTGGAAGTCTAGAAATTGAACATGGAGATGCTAATGAAGGTGTGATGTTATTGAAACAAGCGCTGGAAGTAGATAATGGCTATCAAGAACCGCTATTAATGTTAAGTGATTTATATCGTAATGAGGAAGATTATGAAGAAATCATTAATTTATTAACATATGTAGACGAAGAAGACTTAGATCCAACGTTTATGTGGCATTTAGCATTTGCCTATGGTCAAGAAGAACGAGATAAAGAAGCACAACACTTCTTCGAATTAGCTTATCCAACATTGAATACGAATATTGACTTTATGAGTGACTATTATTTCTATTTAATTGAGATAGGTCGTAAAGACGAAGCGTTAACTATCTTGAATCGATTACTGGAACTCGATCCTAGTAATGAAACATGGCATGATGAATTAATGAGAATACAATCATAAAGGAAGTATTGTATGACAGAGACACTCGTTAAAATGAAACAAAGTTTTATGGAATATTTATTATTTCATTATCAATTTAAATCACGTATCGCCATATGGAGTTTAAATTTTATCAAAGCTAATGAGCAATTAACGCATCAAATTCATTTTGTAAAAGATAAAGTAGCTGGACATGAAACATTAGAGATTGCAGAAGCGGGTAGTAACGCTTCTGCAATTCGATTTACAAAGGATAATATATCCTTACTTAATACCAATGAAATATTTGATTATATTAGTCATACTGATAAACCATTTGATATACAAATTCATTTTTCAAATCAAATGACTAAAGAACGTCGTCTTGATGATATCATTATTGCTCAATTAACTGAATCATCTAAGTACGACTTATATTTACATGATTTACAATCAATATCTTTAAATCAAGTGAAACAACGTTTATTAATTGAACGTATATTGGATAACATTGACCTTAGTTTGCAAATGAATGAGGAACATCGTTTCTATCAATTAACACGGATACTAAATATAATAAAAGCCAAAGATACCGGAGGACAATAGCGATGACATTTAAGGAATTATGGTCAGTATCACTGTATAATCGTACATGGCTATTGTTATTATTAATAGGTAATATATTAGGTACAATTTATGGTTATATATGGTATGGTAGTCAATTACAACAGACTGCTTGGTACTTTATGATTTTTGTTCCAGATAGTCCTACAGCAACGTTATTTTTATCCATGTCAATTTTACTTATGTTAATGAATAAACATAATAGTCTCATTGATACATTGGCTTTTATTACGTTAGTGAAGTATGGTGTCTGGGCAGTCATAATGAATATTATTTTGTTCGTAGTGCATCATGATATTACTTTAACTGGAATCATGTTATTATTATCCCATGCATTTATGGTTATACAAGCGTTGTATTTTTATCCGAGAATGACGCAATCAACATTAGCATTAGGTATTGCTATCGTTTTCGTATTGTTAAATGATTATATTGATTATGTTCATTTACAATTTCCGTACTATGATATTATTGCACATCATTTGTGGCAAATAGGTCTAATTACAGTTGCTTTGAGTGTAGGTGCAATCCTCTTGTTCATCAATTTTAAAAATATATTCAAAGAGTATATGATTTGATTAAATTCATAAATGCCAGTAAAATATTTATAAAGGAGAGTGAGTTTATTGTCTTCAATATTTTCTATGATAATATATTTCGTAATATTAATGGTAATTCCGTTGTGGGCACAACATAAAGTTAAATCTAACTATGAAAAATATTCACAAGTTAGATCCACAAGTGGAAAAACGGGTCGTGAAGTTGCATTAGAAATCCTACATGCAAATGGCATCTATGATGTCGATGTGGTCAAAGGTGACGGCTTTTTAACAGATCATTACGATCCTAAAAATAAAGTTGTTTGTCTATCTCCTGCAAACTATGATCGACCATCAGTCGCTGGTACTGCAATTGCAGCCCATGAAGTTGGTCACGCGATTCAAGATCACCAAGGTTATTGGTTCTTAAGATTTAGAGCTGCTTTAGTTCCTGTAGCGAATTTAGGTAGTTCATTAAGCTATATTGTAATTATGCTTGGTATGGTCTTAACTGTGATGGGTAGTGCTTTTGGTTCAACAGCATTATGGATTGGTGCTGGATTAATGTCACTTGCAGTATTATTCTCAATCGTGACACTACCAGTCGAATTTAATGCAAGTTCTAGAGCAATGAAACAAATCACATCATTAAATATTGTTAACGAAAAAGAATACAAACATGCACGTAAAGTGCTTTCAGCTGCTGCAATGACATATGTAGCTGCAACAGCAGTAGCAGTAGCAGAACTTGTACGTATCATTTTATGGGCACGTTCAAGCGAATAAACAACATAAAGTTAAGTGTTAAATAACTTAAGCTAGCAAAGTTCACAGATGAGCTTTGCTAGTTTTTTTCATTTGACTAAAGATAGATATAAATATAACTTTGACATTATAACGAAACAGATAGATGAAATACTTTTAAATTATTTTCCATATTATAAAATAGTTACACATAGTTAACGGTTAGCTTGAGACTCAGTTTAAATGGTTAGCAATAAATCGAATAATATTAAAAATTTACTTGGCACTGAAGAGACAGGTACAAAGAGCATTTAACACTTAAAATTAAATATTTGACACTGACTGTCTAATCTCCAAAATATTAATAAATCAGCAATTCAAAAAACCTAAGACGCTTGTCGAATTGGGATTACGAAAAAATCTTTTATAGTAATTTTTTCTGTCCCAGTCCTTTTAGATATCATCTTTAAACATAACGATAGATTTATACTATTAATACATGCTATATTGCGCAACGCATGCATGTATAACTAAATTGATATATACTATATAAGACATGCAAAAAAGGAGAATGACGCTATGAAATCTATGGAAGATATGCAACGAGAAGTAGATGACTATATTGGCCAATTTAAAGCTGGTTATTTTTCACCGTTAGCCAATTTAGCTCGTCTTACTGAAGAAGTCGGCGAGTTAGCGCGAGAAATTAATCATACATACGGTGAAAAAAAGAAAAAAGATTCAGAAGATGATAATACAATTAAAGCAGAGTTAGGTGATAACTTATTTGTGTTATTATGTCTAGCAAATTCTATGGGTATTGATATGACTGAAAGCTTTAATGATACAATGACTAAATTTAACACACGAGATAAAAATAGATTTGAACGTAAATAATAAAGATAGAAAGGATGGGTTTGTTAATGAAAATAGGTATAACGTGTTACCCGTCCATGGGTGGATCAGGTATTATAGCAACTGAATTAGGTATTAAACTAGCGGAAAGAGGACATGAAATACATTTTATAACATCAAATATTCCATTTAGGATTAGAAAACCGTTACCAAATATGATATTTCATCAAGTTGAAGTGAACCAATATGCAGTCTTTCAATATCCGCCGTATGATATTACGTTAAGTACTAAAATATCAGAAGTGATCAAAGAATATGATTTAGATATTTTACATATGCATTACGCCGTTCCACATGCAATTTGTGGTATTTTAGCACGTGAAATGTCTGGTAGAGATATTAAAATTATGACAACATTACACGGTACTGATATTACAGTATTAGGATATGATCACTCATTACAAGGTGCTATTAAATTTGGTATCGAAAAAAGTGATCTAGTAACAAGCGTAAGTCAATCACTAGCTGATGAAACACATGCTATCATTGACACGGATAAAGAAATTATTCCGATATATAATTTTGTTCGTGAAAAGGAATTTCCTACGAAACATAATGAAGCATTAAAAGAACAATATGGTATTGATTCTCATGAGAAAGTATTAATTCACGTTTCAAATTTTAGACAAGTTAAACGTATCGATACTATTATTGAAACATTTGCTAAAGTACAACAACAAATTCCAAGTAAGCTTGTGCTGTTAGGTGACGGACCTGAATTAATACCAATGCGTCAGAAGACGAAGGAATTAGGTATTGAAGATCAAGTATTATTCTTAGGTAAACAAGATTGCGTCAGTGAATTTTATCAAATGGCTGATTTAGTACTATTATTAAGTGAAAAAGAAAGCTTCGGTCTGACATTATTGGAAGCAATGAAAACAGGTGTCGTTCCAATAGGTTCAAATGCTGGTGGTATTAAAGAAGTCATTAAACATGAAGAAACTGGATTTATCGTTAATGTAGGTGATAGTGATAAAGCCAGTGAATATGCAATCAAATTACTTCAAGATGATGCGTTATATCGACGTTTACAGCAAAATATGTTGCAAGATATTACAGAACGTTTTGGTTCAGAATTAATTACGGATCAATATGAGTATTATTACGAACAAATGTTGACACAAGATAGTAAGTTAGAAAGTGAGTAAAAAGATGGATACTCAATTATTTGAACAAGCCAAACCCATTTTAACTACAATAACAGATCAAGGTTATGAAGCTTATTTTGTTGGTGGCTCAGTTAGAGACTATATTATGGGAAGACATATTCATGACATTGACATTACAACGAGTGCCACACCTGATGAAATCGAAAGTATCTTTAGTCATACGATCCCGATTGGCAAAGAACATGGCACAATTAACGTTGTGGTTGAGCATAATAATTATGAGATAACGACGTTTAGAGCAGAAGAAGATTATATTGATCATAGAAGACCAAGTAATGTTATTTTTGTCCGTGATTTATATGAAGATTTACAGCGACGTGATTTTACGATGAATGCCATTGCAATGGATCAACATTATCAACTTTATGATTATTTTAATGGTCAAGAAGATATTAAACAAAGGCTAATTCGAACGGTTGGTAATGCTAATGAACGTTTTGAAGAAGATGCATTAAGAATGATTCGTTGCTTACGTTTTCAATCACAATTGACTTTCGATATTGCGCCAGCTACTTATCAAGCGATGTCACAACAAATGTCAGACATTCGTTATCTGTCTATTGAACGGATTATTACTGAGTTAACAAAATTATTAGCTGGTGCCAACGTTGCAGTCAGTTTTTACAATATGATTGAATTACAAGCATTTGATTACATTCTATTTTTTAAAAATTTTAAGATGGATAACATTACAGTAACAGAGCCAATATCTCTTGAATTATTTATTGCCATTGTGTTAGCACAACAACCGCAAAGTGATAGCTTGAAACAGCTTAAATTAAGTAATAGACAAATAAAAGCAATTCAACAATATGTTAAGTTAATTACAACATTACCAGACATTAGTACGAAAGACCAATTAAAATTAGTGGTCTATGATTTTGATGTGCAATTGATTAAAGAGATTATTAATAACCGAGATATACTTAGTGCCAATGACCTTGCAACAGCCCAACCGCTAATTGTTAATCAACAATCGGTTGCTGAAATTGAACGTTTATTACCAATACATCAACGTCAACAAATGGCTGTCAATGGTGGGACGTTGATGTCACATTTAACAAAACCAAGTGGTCCATGGATTAAGGAAGTCTTGAGACAAATAGAATGTGCGATTATAACGAATAAAGTAGAAAATAGTGAAAGTGAAATTTTGAAATGGGTGGATAATCATGTCAAAATATAGTCAACAAGTTTTACAATTACTTTATCATAGCCAACCTGATTATATTTCTGGACAAAAAATTGCTGAGCAACTTGATATATCAAGAACAGCTGTCAAAAAAGTTATTGATCAATTAAAAGCACAAGGTTGCGATATTGACTCAGTAAATCATAAAGGACATATACTTAAAGCTTTACCAAACCAATGGTATCCAGGTATAGTTGCTGAAATGACATCTACATCAAATTTATTTGATTTTTGCGAAGTGTATGACACAATAGATTCAACGCAACTTGCAGCTAAAAAGTCTCTAGTAGGTAATGATCAACAATTTTTTGTCTTAAGTGATGAGCAAACACAAGGCAGAGGGCGTTTTAAACGTTATTGGAGTTCTACAAAAGGTCAAGGATTATGGATGTCAGTCGTCTTAAGACCAAATGTTCCATTTTCGATGATATCTCAATTTAATTTGTTTATAGCATTAGGAATAAGAGATGCTATTCAACAGTTTTCTGTTGATCCAGTTAAAATAAAATGGCCGAATGATATTTATATTGAAAAGGGTAAAGTATGTGGTTTTTTAACAGAAATGGTAGCAAATCATGATGGTATTGAAGCAATTATTTGTGGTATAGGCATTAATATGATGCAGCAGCAAGATGATTTTAGTGATGCTATTAAACATAGAGCGACAAGTATTCAATTGCATAACACAGATGACATAAATAGATATCATTTGTTACAAACATTGCTGCATAATATTGAATATCGCTATCGTCAGTTTTTAACTTTACCTTTTTCAGACATACGCGATGAGTATAAACATGCCTCTAATATATGGAATAGAACATTGACATTTACTGAAAATGACCAACAATTTGAAGGTCAAGCGGTTGATATTGATGAAGAAGGTTATTTAATCGTTCAAGACAATGATGGCAAGACGCATCAATTAATTAGTGCAGATATAGAATTTTAATGTATAGGTAAACGCAAGGAGAGATAGCTAATGGGAATAGCGACATATGCCGTTGTTGATTTAGAGACAACTGGTAATCAATTAGAATATGATGATATTATTCAAATCGGCATTAGTTTTGTGCGTCAAAACAAAATCGTCGATTCATATCATTCAATGATACGAACAGATTTAGACATTCCACCTTTTATACAAGCATTAACTGCAATTGAACAAGACATGTTGCAACAAGCGCCATATTTTGCTCAAATTGCTGATGAAGTTTATGACAAAATAAAAGACTGTATTTTCGTAGCGCATAATGTAGATTTCGATTTAAATTTCATTAAAAAAGCGTTTAAAGATTGTAATATTAATTACCGACCAAAGAAAGTCATAGATACCCTAGAAATATTTAAAATTGCTTTTCCCACAGATAAAAGTTATCAATTAAGTGAACTAGCAGAAGCACATGACATTACATTAGCTAATGCGCATAGAGCTGACGAAGATGCAGCCACAACTGCTAAATTAATGATCTTAGCGTTTACTAAATTTGAACAATTACCAATTGATACGTTAAAACAACTTTATTATTTAAGTAAAAACTTAAAATATGATTTATATGATATCTTTTTCGAAATGGTGAGACATTATCAAACGAAACCATTAGATAATCAATTTGAGCAATTTGAACAAATTATTTATCGTAAACAGGTCGATTTTAAAAAGCCAGTTATCAAGTATAAAGGTTCGTTAAAAACATTGTATACACAAGTAGTTGAAGCATTGAATTTAACTTATCGGCCACAACAATTATATCTATCTGAAATTATTCTTGATCAATTGATGCATAGTGACAAAGCGATGATAGAGGCTTCTTTAGGCAGTGGAAAATCTATGGCATATTTATTAGCTGCTTTAGTGTACAATATTGAGACAGGTAAGCATGTGATGATTTCAACGAATACGAAATTGTTACAAAGTCAGTTGTTAGAAAAAGATATACCGTCTATCAATGAAGCATTAAATTTCAAAATAAATGCCTTACTTATTAAAAGTAAACAAGATTATATTTCGTTGGGTTTAATTAGCCAAATATTAAAAGAAGAAACAGTCAATTACGAAGTTAATATATTAAAAATGCAGTTACTTATTTGGATTACTGAAACCATTACAGGAGATATACAGGAATTGAATTTAAAAGGTGGTCAAAAAATGTATTTTGATCAAAAAATAGAAACCTATGTTCCTGTTCGTCATGATGTCCATTACTATAATTTTATCAAAAGAAATGCACAAAACATTCAAATTGGTATTACAAATCATGCTCATTTAATCCATTCAGATGCTGAAAATACCATCTATCAATTATTTGATGATTGTATTATTGATGAAGCACATCGACTCCCAGATTATGCCTTAAATCAAGTCACAAATGAATTAAGTTACGCAGATATTAAATATCAGTTAGGACTCATTGGTAAAAATGAAAACGAAAAGTTACTTAAAGCCATCGATCAATTAGAGCAACAACGTATACTTGAACGTTTAGATATACCGCCAATTGATGTCTTTGGTTTAAAAGCAAATATGAATGACATTCATGACTTAAATGAACAACTCTTTACTACAATATTTAATATTATTAAAGAATCTGAAGTTTATGATGATGATGTACATCGTTTCCATAATGTCTTTAGTTTCGATACGACTGAAATTTTACGTGATTTGCATGCAATTATTGACAAACTTAATAGAACATTAGAAATTTTTAATGGCATAAGTCATAAAACAGTTAAATCTCTACGTAAACAGTTACTGTATCTTAATAATAAGTTCAAAAATATTGAGCAAAGTTTAAAAGATGAGCATACAAGCTTTATTTCTATTAAGAACTTAACGCAAAAGTCTACCATACGTTTATATGTGAAAGACTTTGCTGTTAAAGACATTCTTACAGAGCAAGTGTTAGATAAATTTAAATCCTTAATCTTTATTTCTGGAACATTGCAATTTAATCATTCGTTTGAAACGTTCCAACATTTATTTAATAAGGAAACACAATTTAATACGTATGAAGTTGCAACATCATTACAAAGTGCTAAGAACACTAATGTCTTTATTCCTAGTGATGTGGCATCTTATCAATATAAAAATATTGATGACTATGTGGCATCTATCGTTGATTATATTATTGAATATACCACAGTCACGCAATCTAAATGTTTAGTATTATTTACAAGCTATAAAATGATGCATATGGTGCAAGAATTATTGAATGACTTGCCACAATTTGATGACTACGTTATTTTGACACAACAACAAAATCAAAATTATAAAATCGTTCAACAGTTTAACAATTTTGATAAAGCGATTTTATTAGGAACATCGACTTTTTTTGAAGGTTTTGATTTTCAAGCGAATGGTATTAAATGTGTAATGATTGCTAAATTACCATTTATGAATAAACATAATGCCAAATATTGGTTAATGGATTCAGAGTTCACATCGACATTTAAAGAATATGTATTACCGGATGCTGTAACTAGATTTAGACAAGGTTTAGGGCGTTTGATTCGCAATGAAAACGACAAAGGTATCATTGTGTCATTTGATGATCGCTTAGTAAATAGTAATTACAAAAATTTCTTTGCCCAAACTTTAGAAAATTATCGTCAAAAGAAAGGCGATATCCAACAATTTGGTAAATTATTACGTCAAATTAATAACAATCATAAATCAACTTAACTTAAAGTACTTCTCATTAACGCATTTGATGTTATGGGAAGTGCTTTTTTAAGAGTTATCTATCAAATTGCACTGATAGTTGTGATGATTTGAATCGCCATTTAATTATATAAATCTAAAAAACAAAGACACATTTTATAGGTTTATAGTTGTTAGCGCTTATAGTAGATTACTATTTTATATATCACATTGTTTTGGTATTTGATTTAAGAACTTAACATAGAATTTAAATATAAAGTGGTCTGCTAGCAATATCATTGTGTTAATAAGAAAAGCAACGATATTATTAATGATAGCAAGTGATGTCGACGATGGTACTAACTATGTTGCCAATACGTTAATCCATTAGCCTAGATAGTACGATGACTTGATATCAAGTTCTAGAAACGAGTGTTATATTTTGTTAAAATAAAAAAGAAATATATGACAACTAAAATTTTAGGAGAATGGTTATGAAAACAACGATTAAACAAGCTAAAGATTATATAAACCAAGAAGTGACAATTGGAGCTTGGTTAACTAATAAACGTTCAAGCGGTAAGATTGCCTTTCTACAATTACGTGATGGTACAGGATTTATGCAAGGTGTTGTTGTTAAAGCAGAAGTTGATGAAGATACATTCAAATTAGCTAAAGACATTACGCAAGAAACGTCACTATATGTTACAGGTGTGATAACTGAAGACAATCGTTCTGACTTAGGCTATGAAATGCAAGTCAAATCAATTGAAGTGATTTCAGAAGCACATGATTATCCAATCACACCGAAAAATCATGGTACAGAATTCTTAATGGATCATAGACACTTATGGTTAAGATCTAAAAAACAACATGCTGTCATGAAAATTAGAAACGAAATTATTCGTGCAACGTATGAATTTTTCAATAATGATGGATTTACTAAAGTCGATCCACCAATTTTAACTGCTAGTGCACCCGAAGGTACAAGTGAATTATTCCATACTAAATATTTCGATCAAGATGCATTTTTATCGCAAAGTGGTCAGCTTTATTTAGAAGCTGCAGCTATGGCACACGGTAGAGTATTTTCTTTTGGTCCAACATTCAGAGCTGAGAAATCAAAAACACGTAGACATTTAATTGAATTCTGGATGATTGAAGGTGAAATGGCATTTACAAATCATGCTCAAAGTTTAGAAATTCAAGAACAATATGTCACTCATGTTGTCAAATCAGTATTAGAAAATTGTAAACTTGAATTGAATATTTTAGAACGAGATACGTCAAAATTAGAAAAAGTTGCAACACCATTCCCTAGAATTACGTATGATGATGCAATTGTCTTTTTACAACAACAAGGCTTTGATGATATTGAATGGGGCGAAGATTTTGGCGCACCTCATGAAACAGCCATTGCAAATCATTATGATTTACCAGTATTTATTACCAACTATCCAACTAAAATTAAACCATTTTACATGCAACCAAACCCAGAGAATGAAGATACAGTGTTATGTGCTGATTTAATTGCTCCTGAAGGTTATGGTGAAATTATCGGTGGTTCTGAACGTATTGATGATTTAGAACTATTAGAACAACGTGTTGAAGAATTTGGTCTTGATAAAGATGCTTATAGCTATTATTTAGATTTACGCCGTTATGGCAGTGTGCCACATAGTGGATTCGGTTTAGGATTAGAACGTACAGTTGCTTGGATTTCAGGTGTCGAACATGTAAGAGAAACAGCACCATTCCCAAGATTATTAAATCGTTTATATCCATAAGATATATGTGTCTGTCATTTTTTAGATAGTGTATAGCAAATAAGTAGCATGATAGCTTACATATTATTAATGGGAGTGGGACTATGAAATCTTTGCCAGTAAAGGATTTCAGTCCTGCTCCTGTTTTAGTTGTATAAGCATTTTTATAACAACTTTGCTCTAACATTGTTATGATATGATAGAAACGTAAAAAATGGGTTTCCTACTTTTTAGGACTGATAAATAATTAATTAATAATGTATCAATCCAATTTGTTAGAGAACCAAAAAAGGGGGCTGAGCTATGGATAAATATCAATTGAAAACAAGACCAGTCGTTATTCGACGTGAATTGTTAGATCACTATAGTGAACTTGGAATTGATGAACAAGACTTAATCATTTTAATCAAATTAATATATGCATCAGAAACTTCTAATAAGCAGCCTTCAATTGAGTTATTACAACAAGGTTCTACTATGCAACCTAGAGATGTAACTAATGTCATTCAAAATTTAATTCAACGTGAACTGTTAGAATTAAATGTTCAAAAGGATGAAGAAGGTCGTTTTACTGAATATATGAATTTAGATCCTTTTTTTGATAAATTAAGCCAACTATTAACACAACAAGAGATTGAAAATCAGGAACAAAATAATAAAGAAAAATTTAAACAGCTATTTAGATTATTAGAAGATACATTTGCTAGACCATTATCTCCCTATGAAATCGAAACGTTAAATCAATGGATTGATGTTGATCAACATGATATAGCGATCATACAAGCGGCACTGGACGAGGCAAATGGACAGAATAAATTGAGTTTTAAATATATTGATCGTATATTACTTAATTGGAAGAAAAACAATGTCAAAACAATAGAAGACTCTAAAAAAATTAGAGATCAATTCAATAAACCTAAGATGACACATGTAGTAAAAGAAGTGCCGAAATTTGATTGGCTAAATGGAGAGAAGCTAGATGATTAGTAAAAAGAAAGCACTTGAAATGATTGATGTTATTGCAGATATGTTTCCTGATGCCGAGTGTGAACTGAAACATGACAACCCATTTGAATTAACGATTGCAGTGTTATTATCAGCGCAATGTACAGACGTGTTAGTCAATAGAGTGACAGCAGAATTATTCAAAAAGTATCAAACGCCTGAAGATTATCTTGCTGTAAGTGATGAAGAATTGATGAATGATATTCGTTCGATTGGTTTATATAGAAATAAAGCGAAAAATATAAAAAAACTTTGTCGCTCGTTATTAGAACAATTTGACGGACAAATACCTCAAACACATGCAGAACTTGAAAGTTTAGCTGGCGTTGGCCGTAAAACTGCCAATGTTGTAATGAGTGTCGCGTTTGGAGAACCATCACTAGCAGTGGATACACATGTTGAACGTGTTTCCAAAAGACTTGGAATTAATCGCTGGAAAGATAATGTGAGACAAGTAGAAGATCGACTTTGTTCAATTATACCGAAAGATCGCTGGACGAAAAGTCATCATCAACTCATATTTTTTGGTAGATATCATTGTTTAGCTAGGAAACCCAAATGTGATATTTGTCCGTTATTAGACGATTGCAGAGAAGGTCAGAAACGTTATAAAGCTAGTTTGAAAGAGGCATAATGAAATGACTATAACAAGACAAGATTTTGAACAATTAGAAGCACAAATTGATATCTTTGCTAAAAAAAAGGCACTTAAATCAACTGAAGCCAAACCATATCTTGATGATTATTTTGATATGATTATACGATACTTTAAACAAGTAAATGCTATAGAAGATTCTTTGGATTTTGGTAACTTAGACCAATATCCTGTTGTACCGATGAATTTTGAAGAAAGATATCATTATATGATAGAACGCAAATATCATTTTATGGGATATAGACAAATGAAGACGTTGAAATCAGAATTAATCAAAATGAATGCGTCATATCAAACCAGACTAAAAATTAAAAATCAGCATAAATAACAGGAATGCTCTTTAGTCATACATCATCAATGGATGTCACTAAAGAGCATTTTTTTATGAGGAAATTTAAATCGTTTTTCAATTTTTTGCACCGATAACAATAAAATGACTAATTATGTAGCACTTCAATGTGGAGAGCCTGGGACAAAATGCATTTTACACTTAAATTTAAGCATTTGGCAGTAACTGTCTAGTTTTCAAAATGTTGCTTTATCAACATTTTGAAAACCTAGTCAGTCTTGCCGGGGTGGGAGGGACCCGTCATCAAAAATCCATGTATGGATTTTACATTAATGTGCAAGACGGGCATCTACGAAATAAATTTTATATAAAATTTATTTCTGTTTCACTCCCATTTTTTAGAACTGATAAATAAAAAATGAATAATTTATCAGCCAATATGACTGAGAAACTCAATTTGTTAGAGAAATTCATTGTTAAGACAAAAGAAAAATCCTAGATAACTCTATTACAGAGCTACCTAGGATTAAATTTTATATCTAGAAGAATGGAATAAAGTTAAATAATCTTGTAAATGCATTGCCACCACTATTAGATTGTTGTGATGAATTATTACTGCTTCCGTTTGATGATTGTGATGATCCATTGTTGTTGGCAGAAGTATCACTACTACCGTGAGTACTACGGTTAGTAACGTTACTATCTTGATTACCTGCAACATATAATGAGTCTGGTGCACTACCACCAACTGTGCTAGGACGTTTAAAGTCTTCGCCATCTCTTGAAGCAATTTGAGACATTACATTTTCGTATAAATATTGTGGATATTCTTGTTCATTGTGACCAATGAATGAATTTTCACCGTATTGTTTAACTTTACTGAAGCCCATCCATACTGACATTGTATATTGTGGTGTGAAACCATTGATCCATACGTCTTTCGCAGCATTATCAGGTAAGTTATATTGAGCGTAAGTTTCGCTACCGTAAGTACCAGTACCAGTTTTAGCACCCATATTAACGCCTGAAACACCATGGCCATATGCTGAACCATAGGCTTTGAAAGTACCTTTTAACATTTCAGCTAACATATAAGATGTTGAAGCTTTCATTGCTTTATGACTTGTATGATCATATTCAATTGTATCGCCATCACGAGTGACAACTTTTTGAATTGAATGTGCATTGTTATATGTTCCACCATTTGCAATTGCAGCGAATGCTGAAGCCAATTGAGTAGGTGAGAATTCAGATGCAGAACCACCAAGTACTTCTGAAGGACCAATGTCACCTTCGTAGTCTAAACCAAGTTTAGCTGCAAATTTCTTAGGTGCATCATTACCTGCACTTTCTTTAACTGCTTGCCAAGTTTTTAAGGCAGGAATGTTGAAACTTTGTCGTAATGCATCATAAATTGATACGTTACCGTGACTCTTAGTATCATAGTTTCTAAATGTTGAACCATCAACTTGATAAGCAGATTCATCTTGTACAGAATGATTTGTTGCCCAGTCCAAGTATTCAATTGCAGGACCATAAGCTAAGAATGGTTTTAAAGATGATCCAGTAGGGTGAGGGTCAGTAGCTTGGTTTCTATTTAAGACGTCTTTAAAATCACGTCCACCAGAGATTGCTACAAGGCCACCAGTTTTACTATCAAGAATTGTTGCACCAACTTGTTGATCTTTATTCTTATAGTAACTACCATTATCAATATCATTTTGTAATGTTTTTTGAACATCTTTGTCCATATTTGTATAAATCTTAATACCACTTTGTAACACAGATCCTAAATCTTCATCTTTGAAATGTTTGTTATTCATAAGTTCAGATTTAACAAAGTTAATATATGAGTTATACTCTGGATCTTTGTTTGTATCAACATTTTGACGATCTTCTTTAGAACGATTTACTAAGTTTGCTTTTAAGTTAATTTTCTTAGCATCTTTCCATTGTTTGTCGCTGATACGCTTATGGTAGTGCATTAAATAAAGTACTGTATCTTTACGATCTTCAGCAGCTTTAGGATGATCATAAATATTATAATTATTTGGAACCTGAGGTAAACCTGCTAGATAGGCTTCTTCAGCTAAGTTTAAGTCTTTTAAATCTTTATTGAAGTAGTACTTAGCAGCAGCTTTAATACCAGTTACACCATCAGAATAGTAAATTTTATTTAGATATACTTGGAAGATATCATCTTTACTATACTCTTGTTCTAAGCGATATGATAAATAAGCTTCTTGAGCTTTACGACCGATAGATTTTTGTTGTGATAAGAATGAATCTTTAACAACTTGTTGCGTTAGTGTTGATGCACCTTGCGCTCCGAATCCACCAGTTAAGTTTTTACCAATCGCTCCAAATAAACGTTTATAATCTAGAGCACCATGGTCATAGAAGCGATTATCTTCAGTTGCTAGAACAGCATCTTTCATCGATTTTGGAACATCTTTCAAATTAACATGTTCATGCCTTTGACCGTTATCTAATGTTTTAACAAGATCGCCATTTTTATCATATATTTTAGCTGGAATAGGATCTTGTAATTTAGCTTCTGTAAAAGCGGGCGCTTTCCAAGCATAATATGCAAACAATAAGATACCGAGTAAAAGAACAACGAAAAATGCAATAATCATGAAGCCAATAATCTTTATAATCGTTCTCTTAACATTTCTATTCTTTTTTGAATTGGACTTCCCATTATTTTGGCCATTTTGCTTAGCCTGAGAAGATCCTTTCTTTTCCGTCATACGCGGTCCTCACTTTCATCTAATATCAACTTATCAACTGCTTTAAGATAGTTTAATCTTGGTTGATACTGATAAGGAATATGGTAACCATTTTTTCGTATTTCATCAACTGTTATTGATTTTTTGATGTTAGCCTTGTATCTCGTCCAAAAATATTCGAACTTAGAGTAGGGCAATAAATACACTTCATCAAGGGTTTTAAAACGTATAATCAAAAATACAATACCTTGTTGTTGATATGTATTTTTCATATGTTCAACTTGATGATCATGAATATTGTTTAAAGGAAAAGAAGTCTTGTTTTTAGTTTCCTTTGCTTCAAAATCAATATAATGTCCTCGGTAAACACCATTATAATCAGTTGTTGAGGGTGTACGAAAATATGCTTCGTTGATCACGGCTTTACTCCGCTTAGGATAGTTAACGTTAACTATCTGCACTGGAGTAGGCTTTTTGTGAATAACTGCCATGCCACTTTTAAGATAAAACGAATTAGAGTGTTCGATATCATTTTCTAGTGACATACCACGTCCACCATAATCTATATTACTAAAGACAGCAGCTTTTTGCGCTCCGTCTGTAGTACTATTTTTACGATATGGTTTACCATTTGGATAATTCATACATTTCACCACACAAGTTTGGTAGTAAACGTTGTTAATTATACACAACATCATCTCAAAATTCCAAACTTAATTTAGTATATATGCGTTTGACATAGTACACCATTTATTATTTTAACGTGATTTCTGTAAATACACAATATGATTATCTTACATTTAATTGCCAATTGTGTTGGATAGTTAGGTTGAAGAGTAATAACAAATCATTTTTTTAATATGAAATTTCCATTTTGATAAACAAAATAAGAAGTAAATATTGTGGGATGAATATAGGTTTGCAATCAGGTAAATACTATTTAAAACAGCTCAATGCTTTTGTAGGTATTAATATCAAACGATATCAATCAGGTGGTACATCTAGTAGAGATACAATCAATAAACGTGGTAATAAAAAAGCGAGAAGACTATTGTTTTGGGTGGTTATGAATATTATAAAAGGTCAACATCATTTTGATAATCATGTCATCGATTATTATTATAAACTAAGAAAGCAGCCTAATGAGAAATCTCATAAGACTGCTGTCGTCGCTTGTATAAATCGATTGTTAAAAACGATTCATTATTTAGTAATGAATCAGAAATTGTACGATTATCAAATGTCGCCACATTAGCCAAACGTACAACCAAATATAGTTTAACACCTTATTCAAAAAAATTAAATTGAACGGTTTAATTTAGTAATGCTTATTTTATTTATAAGCACTTGACTAATCGTAGGAATGGAGCCTGGGACAAAATGTATTTTGCATTTAAAATTAAGTACTTGGCAGTAACTGTCTGATTTTCAAAAAGTTGATAAATCAACATTTTGAAAAACTAGTCAGTCTTGCCAGGGTGGGATTACGAAATAAATTTTTTATGAAATTTATTTCTGTCCCACTCGCACTTAGTTATTAAAGACTATTACTGTTACGTTAACTACAAGATTGCTACTGTAAAGATGTAACTTTAAAAATAATGACAATATAATAGGTAGAGTTTCGATTAAGTTGCTAACAAATGTTTATTGTTTAATATATTACAATAATAAAATATAATTAAGTTGTTAAGCATGACTATTGAAGTTCATTATGATAAATTTAATTATACGGAGGCGTCCATATGATGAAGTCAATAGTTGAACAACTTATATTGGAAATAAATGACATGCAACAAACATATGAGCATGTTAAGACAAATCAATGTGATCATGATTTTTATCAAATCGTACAACCATATGCATCAAAAATAGATCGTTTACTTAATCAATTTCAAACGTATAAGCTACAAATTATTCGTATGCCATATATGAATGACAAAAAGTTTGATTTACTAATGAAACATATCGAAGAATTATCTGTCGAATGTCATTTTCAACGAACAAGTAGGAAATTATTTATGGAAAAGATAAAGAGTGTACATTATGATCTACAAACGATAGAAGATGAGTTGTCTAACAAGGAGACATTATCTTAACATGATAAAAACAGTCTATATTACAGGATATAAATCATATGAACTGAACATTTTTAAAGATGACGCACCTGAAGTATACTATTTAAAGGAATTTATTAAGCATAAAATTAAGCAATTGTTAGATGAAGGTTTAGAGTGGGTGTTAATCCAAGGACAAATGGGTATTGAATTATGGACTGCAGAAGTTGTGATTGATTTGCAACAAAGCTATCCAGAGTTGAAATATGCTGTTATCACGCCGTTTCTTGGACATACTGAAAAATGGAATGAACATAATCAAGAAAAGTACGCCAATATTACTGAACATGCAGATTATGTTGATAGTATTTTTCATGCACCGTACCAGGGACCTTATCAATTTAAGCAAGCCGATCAATTCATGCTAGAACATACTGATCAAACATTGCTTATTTATGATGAAGAGCAGGAAGCAAGTCCTAAGTTTTTCAAGCAGATGTTAGTTGATTTTATGGAAAAAACAAACTATACTTGTGATATTGTGACGTTTGATGAATTAACAGCATTTATCAACGACTTACAGTGGTCTGAAGATCAAAGATTCTAATGAGGTGGAAAATATGTCAGATGTTTCATTAAAGTTATCAGCAAAAGATATTTATGAAAAAGATTTTGAAAAAACAATGGCTCGCGGCTATAGAAGAGAAGAAGTCGATGCATTTTTAGACGATATTATTGCAGACTATCAAAAAATGGCCGATATGAATAATGAAGTTGTAAAATTATCTGAAGAGAACCATAAATTGAAAAAAGAATTAGAAGAATTAAGACTACGTGTAGCAACATCTAGACCTCAAGACAATAAAAGTTTTGCTTCAAATAATTCAAACGCTTCAACATCAGCATCAACAAACAATGTTGATATTTTAAAACGAATTTCTAATTTAGAAAAAGCTGTATTTGGTAAATAATACCCGAATACATAAAGTTTAACTGTTTAACTAATTATGACTATGTTATAATCTTAAAAGTGATATTTTGGGTAATCGCTATATGATATAGAGGAAAGTCCATGCTCACACAGTCTGAGATGATTGTAGTGTTCGTGCTTGATGAAACAATAAATCAAGGCATTAAATTGACGGCAATGAAATAACCTAAGTCTTTAAGATATGGTTAAAGTAGTTTGAAAGTGCCACAGTGACGTAGCTTTTGTAGAAATATAAAAGGTGGAACGCGGTAAACCCCTCGAGTGAGCAATCCAAATTTGGTAGGAGCACTTGTTTAACGGAATTCAACGTATAAACGAGACACATTTCAGTTATTGAAATGGTGTAGACAGATGGTTATCACCTGAGTACCAGTGTGACTAGTGCACGTGATGAGTACGATGGAACAGAACATGGCTTATAGAAATATCACTACTAGTTTAGCTCTCCTAAATGCTGGAGAGCTTTTTTAATGGGAAAAGAAAGATATGTTAAAAGTTATGGCTCATTGTCAAAATCGGTTGATGTATAAATTTTGAATCGAATTTCATCAATTTAAGTCACTTATCCACTCCATTACATTTTCAAAAATAATGGAG
>NZ_PPQR01000145.1 GCF_002902085.1 Staphylococcus simiae | reverse complement strand
GGTCACACCTGTTCCCATGCCGAACACAGAAGTTAAGCTCCTTAGCGCCGATGGTAGTCGGACTTACGTTCCGCTAGAGTAGGACGTTGCCAGGCAATTTCTATTTTTTAGAAATTAAATACAAATTAGTTAAAAAGTTGTTGACTTAAATGTTAACTACATGTATAATTAATTCTTGTGTTGAGAAATGAACATTGAAAACTGAATGACAATATGTCAACGTTAATTCCAAAAACGTAACATTAAGTTACAAACATTATTTAGTATTATGAGCTAATCAA
>NZ_PPQR01000144.1 GCF_002902085.1 Staphylococcus simiae | reverse complement strand
CGCAAGGTCACAAAGATGAATTCGATCCAAACTTACCAACAGATTCAACAGAAGAACATCCAGGTAAGCCAGGCGTTAAGAACCCAGAAACAGGTGAAATCGTAACACCACCGGTGGACGATGTCACAAAACACGGACCAAAAACAGGTACACCAGAAACAAGAACAGAAGAAGTACCGTTTGAAACAAAACGTGAATTCAATCCAAACTTAAACCCTGGTGA
>NZ_PPQR01000143.1 GCF_002902085.1 Staphylococcus simiae | reverse complement strand
AAAAAGAAACTAATCATTTAGTTTCAACGGACAATGCCAGTTGGGGTAGGCTGAGACAGCACCCTAGGAAGGGACCCAACACAGAAAAACTGGTTATCTGAAATAGGTTTACAGTTTATTAATTCATAATAAACTGCATAAGATTTTCTAGCTATCAAGATAGCAGAAACTCTAACATGCAATGCAGGGACCCAACATAGAAAAACTGGTTATCCAGTTTTTTCATGCCATGCAAGTTGGGCAAGGGACCCGTCAT
>NZ_PPQR01000142.1 GCF_002902085.1 Staphylococcus simiae | reverse complement strand
TCTACCAGGTACTAAAACAGAAACATCTGACAGAACAGTTGATGTTCCACTAACTGATATGAAAATATTACAAAATACTTTGGCGAAAATGCCAACAAATTTATCCACTCAATTGTTCAACACTGGAGTTTCGTTAATTACACACAACGCAGTAACTAAAGTTATGCAAAAATATTGTTTAGAAAAACGTATTGGCAAATATACATTACACAGTATCAGACACACACATTGTTCTTACTTGTTACA
>NZ_PPQR01000141.1 GCF_002902085.1 Staphylococcus simiae | reverse complement strand
CCTTATTATACATATATATTTCGTTTAACTTAAACTCATTACTTGAATTAGCCTTTTCAATGACATAATCTCCATCAATTATATTTGGGATCGTAATCATTTTATTCTCTGGAGAATTCACAAATTTCTTTAAGTTATACATATTAGCTTGATTAGCTGAATCAGAGACAGATACTACCTTTGAATATTGATTATACAAGCTAAAAACAACCTTTAAATTCCATCTATGTTTATAACGTCCATCAATTATTTTGTTATATTCTTCATACATATCATTATGTAAAAATATCGCATTTTTTTTGACTGGTGCAAATGCAAATAAAGCAGAAAACAACTTATTATATCCACTGTAGTCAATTACTACTTCAGGTTTTATATTTCCTAATGTTTGCTGAAAGTATTCTTTAAATAATCTCACTATTCTTTTTTTATGAACATATTTCGAATTATATCCTTGTCTATTAAATAACTTTAAATCTATTGTATCTCTTAGACTTTTATTCATATCGCTAAATAAAGTAATTAAGTGAGCTCGTGAATCTAATCTTTTTATATTATTCAGTTTTTCTGGAGTAGATTTATTAGTTTTAATGATTATTAGTTCATACTTATCATAATTAAAAATTTTACTTAGGTTTATTATTGAGCTAGTTATGCCGTTATTATAAAAAGCACCACCGTAAAACAATACAACTTTTTTATTTGATTTCAGTGATTTTTCCCTTGAAGTATTGTTAAATATAAATTCAGTTATACGAGAACATGACAACCCATCGTCCTTCGAACAATACTCATTTATAAATTTTTTAATGTTAGAGTGATAAAAACTTAAGTAATCAGATAATGGCTTATTTAAGTTTTTTAATAATTCTTCGATATTATAAGAAATAGAACCTGGTAATTTATTAATACCTATATTCATATTAAAATTGATAGAAGCTCTATCTTTCACATAAAAATATATTGTCTTATTTAATCGTATAAAAGCAATAGTTAAATTAGTGT
>NZ_PPQR01000140.1 GCF_002902085.1 Staphylococcus simiae | reverse complement strand
ATTTTACACTTAAATTTAAGCATTTGGCAGTAACTGTCTGGTTTTCAAAACGTTGATAAATCACCATTTTGAAAACCTAGTCAGTCTTGCCGGGGTGGAAGGGACCCGTCATCAAAAATCCATGTGTGGATTTTACATTAATGTGCAAGACGGGCATCTACGAAATAAATTTTATATAAAATTTATTTCTGTCCCACTCCC
>NZ_PPQR01000139.1 GCF_002902085.1 Staphylococcus simiae | reverse complement strand
TTCTTATGAATTCAAGCTTATTTAAAACTCTTTATTCACTCGGTTTTGCTTGGTAAAATCTATTTTTACTTACTTATCTAGTTTTCAATGTACAATAAATAATGGTGGAGACTAGCGGGATCGAACCGCTGACCTCCTGCGTGCAAAGCAGGCGCTCTCCCAGCTGAGCTAAGCCCCCATAATTAGGTTGAATATTTAAATGAAATTAATGGTGGGCCTAAGTGGACTCGAACCACCGACCTCACGCTTATCAGGCGTGCGCTCTAACCAGCTGAGCTATAGGCCCATCAACTTGAATGTT
>NZ_PPQR01000138.1 GCF_002902085.1 Staphylococcus simiae | reverse complement strand
CGTCGTTAGTAACGTCCTTCATCGGCTTCTAGTGCCAAGGCATCCACCGTGCGCCCTTAATAACTTAATCTATGTTTCCACCATTTTGCTAATCCAACGTTAAACGTCTTTTTAAACAAAATAAATTTGAAACGCGTTATTAATCTTGTGAGTGTTCTTTCGAACACTAGCGATTATTTCTTATGAATTCAAGCTTATTTAAAACTCTT
>NZ_PPQR01000137.1:726-17345 GCF_002902085.1 Staphylococcus simiae | reverse complement strand
CGATTATTAACTATTTAGAAATGTAAAAAATACGCCTATTGTGATTAAATAAAAATTACTTTTATAACAATTGATTATTTATACAGTGTATATTATTTGGAATTAAATGATAAACCTAGTTAGTTATTTGTTACTACATTAATTTAATAGGTTAAATTATAAAACTATCAGAATTAGAATATTAGCATGAAATACAAAATTTTTCTATTAAAACGAGTGTCAACTTTCACTTTTGGATTAAAAATATAGTGTTCAGCACAAAATGCCAAAAAAATACGTTACAGTGTTTGTTTCATAAGTAACACTGTAACGCTAGAGGTTTAGAATAATCTTAAAAGTATAATGCCAATAGTAATAAATAATAATCCGCAACATTTTCTAAAGGTAATCTTATTTTTGGGTGATCCTAATAAACCAAATTGATCAATAATTACACCCATTAGCATTTGACCTAACATTCCAACTATTGTAGTTAGCGCAGCACCAAGGAAAGGCATTAGAATAATATTAGCTGTGACAAAAGCCATACCTAATAAACCACCAATAAAATAAATAGGCTTTAAACGACCTAATGATTGAATATCAGATTCGATTTTAAGTGTGCGATGAAAGGCTAAAGTCAGAATAAATAATGCAATTGTTCCAATAGTAAAAGATACTAAAGATGCAAAAATAGAAGAATGAGTACTAGTAGCAAGCGCGCTATTGACTGTTGTTTGAATCGGTGGAGCAAAGCCAAATATAAAGCCTATAATTATCCACATGATGAAAGATTTATTTTGACGATTAGTAAGCTTTGTCTTTGGAATATAATTCATTAATAAAATACCTAAAAATAAAATGATAACTCCAACGCCTTTAAGGATTGAGAAAGTATGAGTTGATGCGCCAAACCAACCAAAAGTATCTATTAAGACGCCCATGATAATTTGTCCAGCAACAGTCATGACAACTGTTAGTGCAGCCCCCAATCTAGGCAATAATAAAAGATTACCAGTTAAGAAACATACACCAAGTAGGCCACCTAAAAACCATGTATAGTTAAATGTTTGATGCGCATAGAATTCACTACTAAATATTGCTGGCGTCATTATAATATTTAAAATGACTAAGAAAAGCGTGCCAACTGCAAATGAAATAGTAGATGCATAAAATGAAGAACGTGTAAATTGACTTAAACGTGAATTGATAGAAGTTTGAATGGGTATAAGCATGCCTACAACAATACCAAATAAATATAATAAAAACATAATTTTCACACTTTCTAATTAGAATGAGCCTATTATAACTAAAATGTTGTGTGAAATAAATAGTGAATATCAAACAAAAAAGCAGCCTAAAGGGAATTCCCTATAGACTGCTGATATTATTAACTATCTAATGTTCAAATAAACGAATATTATTTGTTTTCAAACAGCACTGTCGTTGTTTTATCGACTATTTGAGCAGCTTGTACTTTGGCGATAGAACCACTTTTAGGTGTTAATACATTTAAATCAACTAACGCGTCCATACTATTTCTTACTAATTGCTCAGTGACAATATTGTTTACTTGTGGTAATTGCAGCTTAAATGGTTTATCAAATGTTGTTTTAAAGTTGAGTTCAAGTGTTTTTGTCATAAGTATAACCTCCTATAAAATTGACATAGTTTTGATGACTTCTACTTTTGAGTAAGATTCACCAGTAAGACGTTCAATGATAGAGCTGAATGTCTTAATTTGATCGTTTGATACTTGAGGGTTGATGTTATTAAAACGTCGTTTAAATTCTGTTACTTTACCCTCAGTATCTTGCTTAGCTAATGTTAAGACAATAGTTACTTGATTTATATCTGTCATAAGCTTTAACCTCCTTTCATACTATATATCGTTACCAAATAAAAAAAGAGCCAATATTTTCAAAAATAATGTTTAAAAAAATGCTGAACGGTAATAAAACAATGTAACTTAATTATGATTGATTATTGATTAAGACACTTAAAAGTTGTGGGGGATATATGAATAAAGTAGAGCCAATTAAAAAAATTGAAGATATAGAAAAAATGTACAAGGTTCTTAAAGCAAAATCTTTAAGAGATTATTTATTTTTTAAACTAGCTATACATACAGGATATAAAATTTGTGAATTATTAACGCTGACAGTACAACAAGTTAAGTCGTTAGTTGAAAATGAAGATTTACATATAATTAGTCACCAACAAGCTGTGAATATAAAGGTCAAGTTACCTAAAAATTTAATTTTAGAATTATTAAGTTATATAGAAGCTGAATCTTTGAATGATGAAGATTTTATATTTCAATCGACACGCACGCATAAAATATTATCTAGACAACAAGCTTATAGAATTATTCACCAAGCTGCTATTGAAGCGGAAGTGTCAAATATTGGTTTAACCACTTTACGCAAAACATTTGCGTTACATGCTTATTTAAATGGGATTCCTATTTCGATAATACAAAAATATTTAGGACATCAGACTTCTATAGAAACTTTAAAATTCATTGGAAAAGATGTAGACGATGAACAATGTACTTATATTTCATTAAATTTATAGAGAAAAGGAGATTTTAGATGACTTTAGTTTATTTATTAGGTGCAATAGTCTTAGTGATGTTAGCGATAGCTATCACTATGGTAAAGAAACAGTGGTCTAAATATGCAGGCTATATTGCCATGATTGGACCAATACTTGCATCAGTGTATTTTATATTACAACTACCCAAAGTAATAGCAGGGCACTATTTAACTGTAAAATTACCGTGGATGGCATCGTTAGATATCAATCTTGATTTAAGATTAGACGGTTTAAGCATCATGTTTGCTTTAATTATTTCATTAATTGGTATTGCTGTTTTTTACTACGCTACTCAATATTTATCTGTTTCAACAGATGATCTACCTAGATTTTTTATATATTTAACGTTATTTATGTTTAGTATGCTAGGTATTGTTTTAGCAAATAATACTATTTTAATGTATGTATTTTGGGAATTAACAAGTGTATCATCATTTTTACTTATTTCTTATTGGTATGACAACGGAGATAGTCAATTTGGTGCGATTCAATCATTTATGATAACTGTATTTGGTGGGTTAGCATTACTAGTTGGATTTATCATGCTTTATATTATGACTGGTACGAATACGATTACAGAAATATTATCTCGTGCAGACGATATTCAAGACCAACCATTATTTATCCCGATGATTATCATGTTTTTATTAGGTGCTTTTACTAAATCTGCTCAATTTCCATTTCATACATGGCTTCCTAAAGCAATGGCAGCGCCTACGCCAGTTAGTGCTTATTTACATTCTGCAACAATGGTTAAAGCAGGTATCTTCCTATTATTTAGATTTACTCCATTATTAGGTCTTAGTAATTTTTATATTTATACTGTGACATTTGTAGGATTATGCACCATGTTGTTTGGCTCAATCACTGCATTAAGAAATTATGATTTAAAAGGTATTCTAGCATACTCTACAATTAGTCAATTAGGTATGATTATGACCATGGTAGGATTAGGTAGTGGCTTTGCTCAACACACGAATGATGCTTCATCGTCAATATATGTACTTATCCTTTTTGCAGGTTTATTCCACTTGATGAATCATGCCATTTTTAAATGTGCATTATTTATGGGCGTTGGCATTTTAGATCATGAAACAGGCTCAAGAGATATTCGAAAATTAAATGGTATGCGTTACTTATTTCCAAAAATGAATATTGTAATGTCTATAGCTGCATTATCTATGGCTGGTGTGCCATTTTTAAATGGCTTTTTAAGTAAAGAAATGTTTCTCGATGGTTTAGTTAAATCAATCAACTTAGAACAATTCGACTTAACTTTAACGATTATAATCGTTGCAATTGGAGTGATTGCCAGTATCTTCACATTCACTTATGCCATATATATGTTAAAAGAAACATTTTGGGGTAAATTTGATAAAACTAAATTACCTAGAAAGAATATTCATGAACCGTGGCTATTCAGTATACCTTCTATTATTTTAATAGTATTAATACCTATTATATTTGTTATTCCAAATTTATTTAGTAGTAGTCTAATTAAACCCGCTTTAAGAAATGTAACTGGAATAGGTAAACAAGTTGATCAGTTTGCACCACATATATCCCAATGGCACGGCTTTAATTTACCATTAATATTTACACTTTTGATTATTGTGGTTGGTCTGTTTTTAGCATGTACGATAGATTGGAAGACGATTGTTACTGGCAAAATAAGAAGTATTTCTTTGTCTAAAGGTTATGAAAAAGTTTATCGACATTTTGAGATTTACTCTACACAAAGTATAAAACGCTTAATGCAAGATCGTTTAAATCAATATATTATTGCTACATTAGTCGTCTTTATGATGGTTATTATGTATGGCTATATTCGTATTGGCTTTCCGAAAGTGCATCAATTACATGTCTCACAATTTGGACCATTAGAAATTATTTTAGCCATTGTAACTGTTGTAATAGGTATATCACTTGTATTTATTAGACAGAGATTAACGATGGTTATTTTAAACGGTATTATCGGTTTTGTTGTGACATTATTCTTCATCGCAATGAAGGCACCTGATTTGGCCTTAACACAATTAGTAGTAGAAACAATTACTACAATATTATTTATTGTTGGCTTTTCAAGGCTACCTAACGTACCAAGATCAAAGGCTAACATTAAAAAAGAATCAATTAAAATTGGTGTGGCATTAGTCATGGCAATATCAGTTGTGTCATTAATATTTGTTGCACAACAAGCTGATGGTATGGCATCTATATCAACTTTTTATCAACAAGCTTATGAATTAACTGGTGGTAAAAATATAGTTAATGCTATTTTAGGTGACTTTAGAGCATTGGATACATTATTTGAAGGACTTGTCTTAATTATTGCAGGATTAGGAATCTATACATTATTAAATTACAAAGATAGGAGGGGTCAAGATGAAAGAGAATGATGTTGTCTTAAAGACCATCACGAAGTTAGTCGTTTTTATACTATTAACATTTGGTTTTTATGTCTTTTTTGCAGGTCATAATAATCCAGGTGGTGGCTTTATAGGCGGTTTAATTTTTAGTTCGGCCTTTATTCTTATGTTTTTGGCTTTTAATGTGTCAGATGTATTAGAAAGTTTACCAATCGATTTTAAAGCACTTATGGGTATTGGTTCATTAATGTCTGTTATAACTGCAATAGCACCAACATTCTTTGGTCAACCCTTCCTATCTCAATATGATGCAACCATAGCAATCCCACTATTTGGAAGCATTCATGTGACTACAGTTACAGCATTTGAATTAGGTATATTATTGTCCGTAGTCGGTGTAATTGTGACAGTCATGTTGGCATTGAGTGGTGAACAAACATGAATTTAATATTACTACTTGTCATAGGATTTTTAGTATTTATAGGTACGTATATGATTTTATCGGTCAATCTAATTCGTATCGTCATTGGGATATCGATTTATACACATGCTGGTAATTTAATTATTATGAGTATGGGTAAATATGGTTCAAATAGAGCAGAACCGTTAATAACTAATGGCAATGATTTGTTTGTTGATCCATTATTACAAGCCATTGTGTTAACTGCAATTGTTATTGGCTTTGGTATGACAGCATTTTTATTAGTACTCGTTTATAGAACGTACAAAGTAACTAAAGAAGATGAAATTGAAGGCTTAAGGGGGGAAGATGATGCTAAGTAACTTAATAATTTTACCGATGTTATTACCTTTCCTTTGTGCATTAATTTTAATTTTCTTAAAAAATCAAAATCGTTTATCAAAATATTTATATTTAGGAACGATGGCTGTAACGACACTTATCTCGTTAGGACTTTTAATTTATGTTATGCAACATAAACCGATTACCTTAGACTTTGGTGGTTGGAAAGCACCATTTGGTATTCAATTTTTAGGAGATTCATTAAGTTTATTAATGGTCACAACCGCTTCCTTTGTCATTACCTTAATAATGGCATATGGATTTGGACGAAGTGAAAATAAAGCTAATCGTTACCACTTACCATCATTTATTTTGTTTTTAAGTGTCGGAGTCATAGGATCATTTTTAACATCAGATTTATTTAATTTATATGTCATGTTTGAAATTATGTTATTAGCTTCGTTCGTCTTAGTAACATTAGGTCAATCTGTTGAACAATTACGTGCTGCTATCATTTATGTCGTTCTTAATATTATTGGTTCTTGGTTATTTTTATTAGGTATTGGATTATTATATAAAACCGTAGGATCTTTAAATTTTTCACATATTGCGATGAGATTAAATGATATGCAAGATAATCAAACGGTAACAATGATTTCACTTATCTTTTTAGTAGCATTTAGTGCTAAAGCTTCACTGGTTATCTTTATGTGGTTACCAAAAGCTTATGCAGTGTTAAATACGGAATTAGCAGCTTTATTTGCTGCGCTTATGACCAAAGTTGGTGCGTATGCATTAATTAGATTTTTTACATTAATGTTTGATGAACATACTAATATTACCCATCCATTATTAGTAGTCATGTCTTGTGTGACGATGGTGATTGGAGCATTTGGTGTTATAGCATATAAAGATATTAAGAAAATAGCAGCTTATCAAGTTATTCTGTCTATTGGGTTTATTATTCTCGGCTTAGGAACAAATACATTTTCCGGTATCAATGGTGCTATATTTTATCTTGTAAATGATATCGTTGTTAAAACTTTACTATTCTTTATTATAGGTAGTTTAGTTTATATTTCTGGATATCGACAATTTCAATATTTATCAGGCTTAGCTAAGAAAGAACCATTCTTTGGTGTAGCTTTTGTTATTATGATATTTGCTATTGGCGGTGTTCCACCATTTAGTGGGTTTCCAGGAAAATTACTCATATTTCAAGGTGCTTTACAAAATGAGAATTATATTGGCTTAACGCTTATGATTATTACTAGTTTAATAGCTATGTTTAGTTTGTTTAGAATATTATTTTATATGTATTTTGGAGATAAAGATGGTGAAGAAGTAGAGTTTAAAAAAATTCCTGTACAACGTAAGAGTATATTGGGAGTATTAGTTGCTGTCGTTATTTTTATGGGAGTAGCTGCACCAGTGATTTTAAATGTGACAACGAATGCTACTCAATTAAATACTAATGATCATTTATATCATCAACTAATTAATTCTCATCTAGAGGAGGAAGATCAATGAACCAAATTGTGTTAAATATAGTCATTGCCTTTTTATGGGTATTATTTCAAGATGAAGAACACTTTAAATTCACAACTTTCTTCTCTGGATATATCATTGGCTTAATCGTTATTTATATTTTACATCGCTTTTTTAGTAATGATTTTTATCCGCGTAAAATATGGGTATTTATAAAATTTTTAGGAGTATACTTGTATCAGCTTGTGACTTCAAGCTTTAGTACAATTAATTATATTTTGTTTAAAACGGAGGATATGAACCCAGGTTTATTATCATATGAAACAAGATTAACTAATGATTGGGCTATTACATTTTTAACTATTTTAATCATTATTACTCCAGGATCTACTGTCATAAGAATATCTAAAGACTCTCGTAAATTTTTCATTCATAGTATTGATGTTTCTGAAAAAGATAAAGAGAGTTTATTACGTAGTATTAAGCAATATGAAGATTTAATCTTGGAGGTGTCACGATGATTGAAACGTTAACACATTTTTTTATTATTAGTTCTTTAATCATTTTTGGTATAGCCTTATTGTTATGTCTTTTTAGATTAATTAAAGGTCCTACAACTGCAGATAGGGTTGTGACATTTGATACTACCAGTGCAGTTGTTATGTCTTTAGTAGGTGTACTAAGTGTTTTAATGGGTACAGTGTCATTTCTGGATTCTATTATGTTAATTGCAATTATTTCATTTGTAAGTTCTGTATCTATATCGAAATTTATTGGAGGAGGCCGCGTTTTCAATGGAACTAGTAAAAGAAATCGTTAGTCTTCTGTCGGCAATTATGTTATTTCTGGGTAGTATCATCGCATTGATAAGTGCTATAGGTATTATTAAATTCCAAGATGTATTTTTAAGAAGTCATGCCGCAACTAAAAGTTCTACATTATCAGTGTTATTGACGCTTATCGGTGTGTTAATTTATTTCATAATGAATAGTGGCTTTTTTAGTGTGAGATTATTATTATCAATAGTGTTTATCAATCTAACATCTCCGGTAGGCATGCACTTAATAGCTCGAGCAGCATATCGCAATGGTTCATATATGTATAGAAAAGATGACGCTAATACGCATGCATCTATTTTATTAAGTTCAAATGAACAAAATACAGCTAAAGAACGGCGACATAGAGCTAAAATAAGAGAACAAAGAAGACAATACTGGTATCAAAAAAATCAATAATGCTTATGTATAAATATTAACTATAAGTAAAACGTTATCAAAGGAAATTATCTTGATAGCGTTTTTATTTTAGAATAATGTTGATAAAAAATAATAAGTCACACAAGCAAGTTATTTATTTATTCAGAAAAATAATGATAAAATAATAGTAAGTGATTGTAAATTTGAGTAGTGACAATGGAGTGAACCATTTTTAATGAAATGTCATGACATTAGAAAGTGTAGCTATTAATTATATTACTTAAGTTGCAATTAAATCATTATAGAGAGGTGAAAGTTTGGAAATATTTGAGACAATATTGATATTTATTGCAGTAGTTATAATGAGTTCCTTCGTCCATACTTTCTTACCTAAAGTACCTCTAGCTTTTATTCAAATTTTCTTGGGAATGTTATTATTTATTACACCTATTCCGGTAGAATTTAATTTTGATTCTGAATTATTTATGGTAGCGATGATCGCACCATTATTATTTGTCGAAGGTGTAAATGTATCTAGAGTACATTTACGTAAATATATTAAACCGGTAATGATGATGGCATTAGGATTAGTAATTACAACCGTTATTGGTGTTGGTTTCTTTGTACATTGGATATGGCCAGATTTACCATTGGGTGCAGCATTTGCGATTGCAGCAATACTCTGTCCAACCGATGCAGTAGCAGTACAAGCTATTACCAAGGGTAAAGTATTACCTAAAGGTGCAATGACAATACTTGAAGGTGAATCATTATTAAATGATGCTGCAGGTATTATTTCTTTTAAAATTGCAGTAGGAGTTCTTGTTACTGGCGTCTTTTCACCAATTGATGCAATTGAATTATTTATTATTTCATCATTTGGTGGGGCTATCGTTGGTTTACTTATAGGGATTGCGTTGGTAAGATTCCGTCTAACGCTTATGCGCCGTGGATATGAAAATATTAATATGTTTACTATTATCCAATTGTTAACACCATTTATTACATATCTTATAGCTGAATTATTCCATGCGTCAGGAATTATTGCAGCCGTTATAGCAGGTTTGGTACATGGGTTTGAACGAGATAGAATTAGTCAAGTACGTACACAATTACAAATGAGTTATAATCATACTTGGAATATTCTAGGTTATGTGTTAAATGGCTTTGTATTTTCTATTTTAGGGTTTTTGGTTCCAGAAGTTATCGTAAACATTATTAAAACAGAACCACATAATTTAATTTTCTTAATAGGAATTACATTATTAATTGCACTCGCTGTATACTTATTTAGATTTTTATGGGTTTATATTTTATATCCCAACTTTTATTTGCCAGTCAGTCCATTCCAAAAAATTATGACCAAAGATGATGATGATAATTTGTCATCCGATAAGCCGCCAAAAAGAAGTCTATATGCGTTAATTATGACTTTATGTGGTGTTCATGGAACAATATCATTAGCAATTGCGCTAACTTTGCCGTATTTTTTAGCTGGACATCATACGTTTGAATTCCGAAATGATTTACTTTTTATCGCTTCAGGAATGGTAATAATTAGTTTAATTATTGCACAAGTACTATTACCATTGATGACTAAACCGGCACCAAAAATAGTTGTTGGTAATATGACCTTTAAACAAGCAAGAATTTATATATTAGAACATGTCATAGATTATCTAAATCAGAAGTCAACATTTGAAACAAGTTATCGTTACGGGAATGTAATTAAAGAATATCATGACAAGTTAACTTTCTTAAAAACTGTTGAAAAAGACGATGAAAACTCTAAAGAATTAGAACGTTTGCAAAAAATTGCATTTAATGTAGAAACGAAAACGTTAGAAGAACTAGTAGATAAAGGTGATATTACTAATAGTGTCCTTGAAAACTACATGCGTTATGCAGAAAGAACTCAAGTTTATAGACAAGCATCATTAATTAGAAGGATGATTGTCCTTGCAAGAGGGGCTTTATTAAAACGTAGAGTCAAAACAAGAATTAATTCTGCATCCTCTCTTAGTGTTACTGATAACTTAATGGAGCTTAATAAAATTAATAAAATGGTTCATTATAATGTAGTTAGTCGTTTAGCAAAAGAGACTAATAATGATAACAAACTAGAAGTAGGAATGGTATGTGATGGTTATCTAATGAGAATTGATAATTTAACGCCAAGTAACTTCTTTAATTCAGAAAATGAAGATACTATAACTAAAATAAAATTAAACGCTTTACGTGAGCAACGACGTATTTTAAGGGAATTAATTGATAGTGATGAAGTTTCAGAAGGAACAGCATTAAAATTAAGAGAATCAATCAATTATGATGAAATGGTTATTGTCGATAGTATGACTTAAATCATATTTTTTGACCATTTAATCAATGGTATTGAAAGAGATTATAAACAATCTATTAAGAAATCTGACGTATAGAAAAATGGTAAGTTATTATCTATACGTCCGATTTTTAATTTTTGAATTTAAATAAAGCCCACCAATTTTTAAAAAGGTGGACTTTATTCTACGGGGGAGGAGTCCGCGTAATTAGTGATACTTTGATAGGCCATATACAAAGTATCATATTACTTATAGCTTTTAATGGTATTAATACTTAACACTTCTGCACTAAGTGATAAGTTTCTCCACTCAAAGAGTGAACAGCGAATCGCAGTTTAATCTAAACTGCATAAGAACTTCTAGCTTTTCACTGTGTTCAAAGAGAAGTTCTAATACCACCATATCGTGCGGTAAGGAACATATATTATAAATAGGAGGGTAATATATTTTTTACGCACGATATGGGACTATTAGTCTTCATCTTATGATTTAATTTGCTTGGGCGTCTAGGACGAAAATCATTTTACATTTAAAATTAAGCATTTGGCAGTAACTGTCTGGTTTTCAAAATGTTGATAAATCAACGTTTTGAAAACCTAGTCAGTCTTGCCGGGGTGGGATTACGACATAAATTTTCTAGAAAATTTATGTCTGTCCCTCTTCCTCAAGCAAATCAACTTTCGTTTTATAACGTAGCTATTTCATACTGCCGTGTATTGTTTCGATATTTGATTTCATCATATTATAATATGAGTCACCTTTAGTACCTTCTTTACCGATCGAATCCGTGTATACCTCTCCATAAATATCTTTATGTGTTTCTTCAGAAAGGCTTTGCATTGCTTTTTTATCTACACTTGTTTCAACCAATAGGTGTTTAAGATGATGTTGTTTTACAAATTGAATGGCTTGTCTCATTTGAGTAGGTGTACCTTGTTTTTCTGTATTAATTTCCCAAATATAACCTGGTTTAATACCATATTGTTTTGAAAAATATTTAAAAGCACCTTCACTAGTTATCATCGCACGCTCATTTTTAGGAATATCATTAAATTTATTTTTACTGTCGTTATTTAATTGTTCCAATTGAGATAAGTATTTGTTTCCTTGTTTATCATAGTCCTCTTTATGTTTGTTATCATTGTCGATGAAAGCTTGTTGAATTGCTTTGACGTATTTAATACCATTATCTAAACTTAACCAAGCATGTGGATCTTGTTTATCTTTATTGTCTTCTTCACCATTTAAATAAATTGGTGTTACATCTTTTGATACAGCAATCACTTTTTTATCTTTTAATGATTTTCCAGCTTGCTCTAATGCTTTTTTAAACCAACCATTTCCAGTTTCTAAATTTAATCCGTTATACAAAATGATATCAGCATCTGTTAGTTTTTTAATATCTTTAGGCTTAACTTCATACTCGTGAGGGTCTTGACCAACTGGCACAATACTATGTATTTCTACATCATCTCCTCCTACATTTTTAGCCATATCGTATAGAATCGAATTAGTCGTTACAACTTTTAATTTATCATGTGATTTATCGCTAGCTTCTTTGTTTCCAGTACCGCATGCGGCTAAAATTATCATAAATGCTAGTAAGATAGGTATAATTTTTTTCATGTTGTTATGCCTCGTTTCTTTTTATATGTAAGTTTTGAAAATAATAAAGTTGCTATGTAAATAATAAATGTACAAATAACGATTGTTGCACCACTAGGAATGTTGTAAATGTAACTATAATAAAGACCAACAATAGAGCTGATAACGCTAATTAAACTTGCAATAAACATCATTGTATATAAATTTTTACTGATTAAAAATGCTGTAGAAGCAGGTGTAATCAGTAAGGCAACTACTAAAATTATGCCAACTGTTTGGATACTTGCAACAGTTACTAAAGACAACATCAGCATAATAAAGTAATGAATTAATGTCGTATTTAAACCACTCATTCTACTAAATGTTGGATCAAATGTTGAAATCATTAACGGACGATAAAATATAATGATAAGTAAAAGTACAATAAGACCAATAATAACTGTTGTCCAAAATGCACTTTGTGTAATTGCTAGTAAGTTACCGAATAAAATATGATACAAATCTGTCGTACTATTAATTAAACTAATAATGATTATTCCTATTGCTAGAAAAGCTGTAAAACTGATACCAATAGCTGCATCAGGTTTAGTCTTACTACTAGAAGTGATGTAGCCAATAAAAATACTTGCAATCATACCTGTAATGAGGGCGCCTATAAACATAGGTATACCAAATAAAAATGATAAAGCTACCCCAGGTAAAACTGCGTGACTCATAGCGTCTCCCATAAGTGATAAACCACGAAGTACAATTAAACTTCCAACTGTTCCACATACTATTCCAACAATAATTGAAGTGATTAATGCTCTGTTTAAAAATTGATATGTAAATAAATGTTCTAAAAATTCTAGCAAGTGACATCACTCCTTTGACTAGTGTCAAGGAAATCAGTGCTTGACATAAATGTTTCATTTAATCGTTCTATTGTCATTGCTTCTTCACTAAGACCAAAAAATCGTATCGTTCTATTGAGAAGTAGGATGCGATCAAAGTATTGTTCTGCTTTAGACAAATCATGATGCACGATTAAAATAAGCTTCCCCAAATTTTTAAGTTGGTTTATTTTCGTCATGATGAGTGCTTCACTATTAAAGTCAATTCCTACAAAAGGTTCATCTAGAAAATAAACTTCACTTTCAGACATCAAAGCTCTCGCAACCAGTACGCGTTGTAATTGTCCACCACTTAGTTCAGAAATTTGACGACGTTTTAAAGGTCTAAGTTCAAGTTCGTCAATAAGTTGTTCTAACTTTTGACGATTATTAACAGTTGGCTTTGTAAACCAGCCAATATCTTTATAACAACCTGATAAAATAACTTGTTCAACATTAATAGGGAAGTCTAAGTCTATATGAGCTTTTTGAGGAATATATGTAATGTAATCCAATTGTTGTGGTATAGGTTTGCCATACAATAATTTTGTACCTGTAGCGTTAAATTCACCTATTAATGATTTAATTAACGACGATTTACCGGCACCATTTGGGCCCATAATACCGATGATTTCTCCACAAATTGGAATACTTAATGTTATGTTATTTAATACATGTTTTTTCCTTAAATATAAATTTAATTGTTTTGCTTCCAACAAATTTTCAACACCACCTAAATAATAGTTTAGGTTAACCTAATTAATTGTATAATAAACTGAGAATATTTATCGTGTCAAGTAAATTCATGATATAATAAAGTGAATGTGTGTGAGGTGAAAGTATGTTAACAGAAGAAAAAGAAGACTATCTTAAAGCGATTCTTACAAATGATGGTGATAAAAACTTTGTTTCAAATAAAGTTTTATCTCAATTTTTAAAAATCAAACCACCGTCAGTTAGTGAAATGGTTAGTCGTTTAGAGAAAGCTGGATATGTCGAAACGAAACCGTATAAAGGTGTTAAACTTTCTCCAGAGGGTTTAACGCATACTTTAGATATTATTAAAAGGCACCGCTTGCTCGAACTGTTTTTAATAGAAATTTTGAAATACAATTGGGAAGAAGTACATCAAGAAGCAGAAATCTTAGAACATAGAGTTTCCGATTTATTTGTGGAACGTTTAGATAGTTTGTTAGATTATCCTGAAACTTGCCCTCATGGGGGAGTCATTCCTAGACATAATGAGTATCAAGAAAAATATGTTACATCAATTTTAAATTATAATTCTGGAGATGTTGTAACCATTAAACGTGTTAGAGATAAGACTGATTTACTCATCTATTTATCTAGTAAAGATATTACTATAGGTAATGAAGTTGAAATCGTATCTAAAGACGATACTAATAATATTATTCTAATTAAAAGGTTAGATAATGTGGTTGTACTTAGTTATGATAATGCGATGAATATGTTTGCTGAGAAATAATAAAAGCTTAATCAGGAAGTTGAAATATAGCATAGATACTATATTTGATTACCTGATTAAGCTTTTTAATTATTGTATAATGCCTGTATATGTTAATAAGATATCCACAGAATATAAATTAAAGACAATCCAAATTGTACTATAAATGAATGTAGGGATATGACTTAATTCAGCAAGTGCACTACCATCCCATGAAACTCGAGGCCTAGAAAAAGTAAGTTTGATAATAGTCCAACTAGACTGTAATACTTCTCCTAATAAGACGCCAAGTATATATTGATAAACAAATGATACAATTAATTGTATTGAGGCAGTATGTCCACCCGTAACTATGAAGTAAAGTAAGGTACTAATTAATATGATGACAATAATAGGTGATAATTTACGTGATGTTAATACTAGAAAGTACACGAAAATTAATAAATAGCCAAGTACGAATAAACTTGGCATAGTATAATGACTTGAAGCTAATCCTAATAAGAGCATTAACGGTGGCATGATATATCCGCCTAGTGTAGTTAACCATTGCCCAACAATACTTTTAGATTGTGTAATAGCATAGCCTTGTTGTAATGTTTGCTGACGTTCATTTGGGCTAGTGACGATGACTAAATCTTTTGCGCGACCACCAGCTATTTTGTTGAAAATAACATGACCGAATTCATGCGTTAGTACAGGAATATAGTTTAATAAAATATCTAAATAACTAATAATTAGTCGATTTCTATAGTAGTGAACGGCAATATAAGTAATAGCAATTAAAGTAATAAATATAATGTTCAACTGTACATGAGTATTAAAAAATAAAGATAATGCAGTCATAATAGTAACCTCTTTAAAATATTTTTTTCCAATATCATAATTGTTATATTATAAAATAAAATGCAACAAATGTCTTTGGACTTAAGGCTTAGCCTAAACACATATTTTACTGTTAAATTGATAATTGGATATGTTAAAATAAAACAAAATTATTACGAAATACTTATAATAAATACAGTATATATTTAAAATATTTGAATAGAAGATTAAATAGAATAGGAGTTTTCTTTTATGACTATTGAAGAAAAACCCGATGCAGTAAAAGTAGATATTTTAGGTGTTCATTTTGATAATACTTCAATGTTACAAATGGTAGAAAACATCAAAGCCTTTTTTGCACAACAAACACCAAATAATTTATTTATAGTAACAGCCAATCCTGAGATTGTAGATTTTGCAACTACGCATCAAACTTATAGGAAATTAATTAATGGAGCAAGCTATGTTGTAGCTGATGGCACAGGTGTCGTTAAAGCATCTGAACGATTAAATAATCCTTTAGATAGTAGAATTCCAGGTATTGAATTAATGGAAGAATGTATGAAAATTGCTCACGTTAATCATCAAAAAGTATTTTTATTGGGAGCAACTAATGAAATTGTTGAACGTGCTCAACAATCACTTCAACTTCGTTATCCTAATATCACATTTAATCATCATCATGGTTATATCGATTTGGAAGATGAGACAGTCATTAAGCGTATTAAAATGTTTAACCCAGATTATATTTTCGTTGGTATGGGATTTCCAAAACAAGAGCAATGGATCATGAAACAAGAACATCATTTTCAACAAACTGTATTGATGGGAGTTGGGGGTTCGCTAGAAGTATTTTCAGGAGCTAAAAAGCGTGCGCCACTATTATTTAGAAAGCTTAATATTGAATGGTTTTATAGAGCTATTATAGATTGGAAAAGAATTGGTCGCTTAAAAAGTATTCCTAAATTTATGTTTAAGGTTGCTAAGGCTAAACGTCAATTAAAATCATAAAAATGCCGATAAAGCTATAACTTTATCGGTTATATTGAGAGAGGAACTACCAAAATAATTTTTGGAATTATTTGATAGTTCCTCACTTTTTTGTTTCTCTATTTTTTAAGGCTGATAAAAAATAAATAATTAT
>NZ_PPQR01000137.1:0-715 GCF_002902085.1 Staphylococcus simiae | reverse complement strand
ATTTGTTAGAGAAGCACTTTTTTATATTATTAATTTATTTAACAACAAAACGAGAGCTATCTAATTCGTTACGAAATGCTTTTTGTTCAGCTTTAGATTTCTTTTTAAAATCTTTTAAGAATGCTTCGTATTTTGGTAATACATCATCAATTTCACCAAAATCTTTTAACTTTCCACCTTCTATCCAAGCAATTTTAGTACAAAATTGTTTTACTTGGCCGATACTATGGCTAACAAAGAAAATAGTTTTGTTTTGTTCTTTAAACTCATAAATTTTATCAAGACATTTTTGAGCAAAAGTTTGGTCACCTACGGATAAAGCCTCATCAATAACTAATATATCCGGATTAACAGTTATATTTATTGAAAAGCCTAATTTAGCACGCATACCACTTGAGTATTTTTTAACTGGTTGATAAATAAATTCACCTAATTCACTAAATTCGACAATTTTAGGTGTTAGTTCTTTAATTTCTTTACGATTGAAACCCATACATAACATTTTAAATTCAATATTTTCTAACCCAGTAAGCTGACCATTTAAACCAGCACCAATAGCAATTACGCTCACATCACCATGACGTTCGACGGTACCTGATGAAGCTGATAATGACCCACCTATAATATTGCTTAGTGTTGATTTACCTGAGCCATTAATGCCTACTAAACCTATAACATCACCTTCATATGCTGTAATGTTAATATCATTTAAGGC
>NZ_PPQR01000014.1 GCF_002902085.1 Staphylococcus simiae | reverse complement strand
AAGTTGTCTAGACAAATAAATTAAAGCCCTTATATAGTGGTCTATGGACTATATAAGAGCTTTATTAAGTTATTATTAACTAATTATTAATTTTTCTACTAATTCAACTGCTAATTCTTATTTTCTTTTAAATAATAGTTCTAATGACACGATAACTTTATTAGTTACTATCTTATTTTACTTTTAAACTACCATACTCTTTTTTATATAAGTGACCCATTGTGATTAAAGCTAGTACACCGAACACAGCTAGTAAAATAAACGCTGGATGACTTGAACCAGTTAAGCTAGCAATATAAGTGATGACTAATGGTGGGAAGAAACCACCTAAACCACCCATCATTGAAACAATGCCGTTTGCTGAGCCTGCTTCGTTTGAGAAATATGATGGTACTAATTTGAAGATTAATCCGTTACCAATACCAGCACAGATACTAATTGTTAAACATCCTACTGTAAACAATGCGATATGATCTGAAATACCTAAGATAACTGCACCAATAATCATTACAACGAAATCAATCATTAATACTTTAACCGCATTAAATTTATCTCCTAAAACGCCGCCTAAAGGTCTTAAGAATGTCGCTAATGCGATAAAGATACCTGAGCGAATACCCGCATCGACTTTATCAATACCAAAATGATTTACTAAATAGTTAGGTAAGAATAAACCAAACGCTACAAATGCACCAAAAGTAATGAAATACCATAAACTTAAATAATATAATTTATAGTTTTTAGATAATGACTTCATTTGTGCCATCAACGGAACTTTAACTTTACGTTCTTTAGCATCACCAAAGATAAACATAATCAATGCAAACAATGCAATGATAATTAAATAAGTTCTAACTGTAGTTTGCCAACCTATAATACCGGCAATTGGAGGCGCTAAAAATGATGATACTGCTGTACCAATATTACCCATTCCATAGATTCCGTTAGCCAATCCTACTTTTTCTTTAGGGAAATATTTAGGTACAGATGTGACACCAACTGAGAAGATGGCTCCTCCTACACCTAGGAATAAACCTGACAACATCAGCATACCTGGTGTTTGTGCCGTACTTAAGAAGAATATAGGGAATAATAAAACGATAAAACTACAAAAGAATACCCATTTGGCACCTATAATATTTGTTAAATAACCAAATGGTACACGTAAAATAGATCCTAAAATAACTGGTATAGCTAAAATAATTGAAATTTGCCCTGCAGATACTTTTACATCTTGTGAAATATAGGGCATTAAAGGAGCGATAATGCTCCAAGCCATAAAGCCGACTACTAAGCTTAATGTTTGTAAAGTAAGCTGGAAACCACCTTTTGTCTTATACATACGTTTCACCTTCACTAAATTGTTATTTTAATAGATATCAATACTTTGCCTACTATATATTAAGAGGTCATTGTCATTTACACGAAAACATTTGAGGGTATAACTATAGACAAAGTATTGACTACACTTATATTCTATATTGATTGTGAAATTGTGAACATAAGGACATTCCCTTATTTATTAGGTAATTTCCCCTATAACAATTTTAAAGATGTAAACGTTTCATAAAAAACGTTGGTATTACTGGATTTTATTGATATCACCCTAGTTATGACAAAATTGTGACTATCTAAAAATTGAAGTAATTTCCGTTATTGAAAGTAACGTTACGTCATCCTGTATCTTTTAAAATATAGGAGGGATTACTAATGTATCAACTTAATATCTATAAAACTGATCAAATATACAACCATTTATTGTCATTACCGGTTGAAGAACGTAACAACTATTTTATCAACAACTTAATCAATCCATTTGAAGGTAAATTTAATGCACAACATATTCCATTAAAAGCACAAAGTAATAACTTTGTTGATGCATTATTTATGTTGAATCAGATTCAACTATCTCCAGAAAAGCTTAGTAACAGTGATTTACAACATATTAAGCACTTAAATGACGATTTCTGGTTAGACTGTGATAAATATTTTGACCATGCTTTAAAAGCTTTTGCAGACAAACATATATTTTCTAAAATTAAGCACTATCATTTTACTGCCTTACTTGGAGATAAAACTAAACCAGCTATGTATTTGAATAATAACTATTTAGGTGATGGTGGTATTCCTGGCTATATTATTATTTATCTCATTCCGAACATTTATACCTTATCTAAGTTGAAAGGCGTTATTACGCATGAAGTTAATCACAATGTTAGATATCAATACATAGATTGGGATGGCGGTAGTTTAAAAGAATTAGTGGTGGCAGAGGGTCTAGCAGAAAACTTCGTTGAGCATTTGTATGGTAAAAATGCTTTAGGACCATGGGTTACTGCTATAAACTGGCAAGATAATAAACAAAGCATTAAAAATATTATTAATACTCATTTAGATATTACAGATTTAGTTAGTGCTATGCCTTACTTGTATGGTGATGACATCACAACTGCTCAAGGTGGACAAGCTGTTGGACTTCCTCATGCAGCAGGTTATACGTATGGTTATTATTTAATCAAATATTTCCTAGCTAAAACGAATATACCTATAGAAGAAGCAACCATATTACCAGCAGAAACGATATTAAATGAGGTGACTGAGTTTTGGAATATAACTACACATTAACAGATATCATTAAAATTACTGACGTAACTAAAAGGACATTACATTATTATGATGAAATTGGTTTATTAACACCTGTAAAAAATAACAAAAATTATAGAATCTATACTCAAGATCATTTAATTACATTACAAAAGATACTCATATTCAAATCTTTAGATTTTACAATAAAACAAATTAAAGAATTATTAACCTATGATGACAGAAACTTAACAACAATCATTGCTAAACAGCGCGATGTATTAGACAGGAAAATAGCTCACTTAGCATCGATGCAATGTGCTATTGATCAATTAATTAAAGGTGTTCCTATGAGTGAATTAAATATTTTGAACAAACCATTGACCCAGCAATATCAAATAGAAGCAAAATTAAAATACGGACACACTACTTCTTATCAATCTTTTAAACAAAAGCATAGTGGTGATTCATTTAACACTGATCAAATAAAAGCAATGGAGGCTGTCTTTGACCTTTTCAATGATCTTTCGATTAGTAAATGTAGCTTAAAAAAAGCTCAAAGCGCCGTATTACAATGGAAAAATTTACTACAACAATATGCTGACTTTGATGACACCACATTACGTTGTATCGCTCAGACTTATCAAACTGATGAGCGGTTTAATGATTATTTTAAACGCTATGATAATCCAAAGTTAACAGACTACATCGTTAATGCAGTTAATTATCATCTAAATGTTTGAGTATGTGTAAGAGCCAGTAACCACTAAAGTGGTCATTCTTTCGGTTTACATTACTCGCTTTGCTCCTAATGCATAAGAGCCAGTAACCACTAAAGTGGGCTCCTCTCTCGGTTTACATTACTCGCTTTGCTCCTAATGCATAAGAGCCAGTAACCACTAAAGTGGCTCCTCTCTACGTTTACATTACTCGCTTTGCTCCTAATGCATAAGAGCCAGTAACCACTAAAGTGGGCTCTTCTCTCGGTTTACATTACTCGCTTTGCTCATAATGCATAAGAGCCAGTAACCACTAAAGTGGTCATTCTCTCGGTTTACATTACCCGCTTTGCTCCTAATGCATAAGAGCCAGTAACCACTAAAGTGGTAACTGGCTCTAAAATTCTAATAGTTTTTTCTTTAATGCATATTCAACAAGTTCTGGTTTACTTTTCAATCCTAACTTTGTCATAATATGCGTTTTATGTGCTTCGACTGTTTTAACTGATACAAATAATTTTTCTGCGATTTCTTTATTACCATAGCCTTTAGCTATAAGAGGTAATATTTCTAATTCTCTTTTAGATAATATTTTGAAAGGATCTGACGAATTTTCAATATCTTGGTTTGAATTAGTCACAAATTCATTGACTAACGATGTAGTTAACTTCATATCTACATAAGTTTCGCCCTTATAGACAGTTCTAATAGCTAGTAACAACTGTTCATCCGGTGCATTTTTTAAAATGTACCCTTTGGCACCATTACGTAATACATGGAATAAATATTCTTCATCATCAAACATCGTTAAAATAAGTATCTTTGTTTCAGGAAAACTTTCAGCAATTTTACTTGTAGCGATTAATCCTGATTCTCCTGGTGGCATACTTAAATCCATGAGTAATACATCAGGCTTGTATTCCATAACTTTTTGGTAGGCTTCTACCCCATCTGCAGCCGTCGCTACAACTTCCATATCATTTTGATAATTCAAAATCATAGAGAAACCAGTACGTACCACAGCATGATCATCGGCAATCACAATTTTCACTTTTATTCCCCCAATGTATGCTTTAAATTGGTATGTTTAGTGTAACGTTGGTTCCTTTACCAATTTCAGTCTCGATGTTTACTCTGCCATTAACTAATTCTGCCCGTTCATTCATACCATATAATCCTAATCCTGAACCTTTTGGTTTAGAGCTAGGATCAAAACCATTCCCATAATCTTCAATTTCAGCAATTAAATGACGTCCAGTTTGTTGAATGACAACATTTATATCATTCACATCTGCATATTTCAAAGCGTTAAGTATGGCTTCTTGGACAATACGATAAACGACTGTTTCCACTTCACTATCAAAGCGCATATTTTTAATATTAGATGTATAATTAATTTTAACGCCATAATTTTCTTCAAATTGCTTAAAATAAGATTTGAAAGCTGCTTCTAATCCTAAATCATCTAATGACGCTGGTCTAAGCTCTACAGACATATTACGTATATCATCAATCAATTTAGTCACTAAACACTCAATGTTTTCTGCACTATCTAACAGTTGAGATTTATCTTCTTGATATTTTAATAAACGTAATTGGACATCTACATTAAGCATTTCTTGAATCACACTATCATGCAATTCCCGGGAAATACGCTTACGCTCATTTTCTTGTGCTGAAATCGTTTTACGCATCATTCGTTGTTGATGTAACTTTTCCTGTCTTTCTATTTGTGACGACACATTTTGTAAAGTAAAAGCATGAATACCTTTGACAGGATCTATCGTTTGATACGTAGCAGTAAATGGCATAATTTTATGGTCTTTAGTCTTCATAAATACTTGAAAATTTGAAGTCTGTACTTGTAAAGATTCTAAGAAACAATCCTTGCATGATTGTAAATCGTATTCATTAGTATAACCTTCACATCTTCGGCAAATAGCATTCGTCATAGCACTATAATTGTCTTCTTCTGACAAAATATCTTTTGCTGCATTATTCATAGCAATTATTTTACCAAGATCATCAACGAAGACAATTTTTTCGATGGAATTTTCATAATATTTTTTTAGTAAAGCTTCTAATTGTATACTGTCTTCATTTATCATGATTATCACCTAAATTAACTTCATCTATTATTCTTCATTAAAGATTCCAAACTTATGTTGAATGTCATAGTGGTCAATTATTTTGGGTAACGGAGTCCCATCCCTTTGACCAAATAATAACACACCATACACTTGATTGTTATACCATAACGGCAAAGCAAATACTGCTGTTAAGTTCTCACTTAATAAAATAGGGTAATCAATTTTTTCTTCAGGACTTAGTGCCAAGCCCACATTAGCAATGACCATACGTTTACCTGTTTTCATTACTGTGCCAGCTAAGCCATGTCCTTTACGTAAAATAATTAATTTGAAACGGTTATTTTGATTGCCTGAAACATAGTGCCATTTGATTGGAGCTGACGGTTTCTTAGATTCATAGAATGCTATCGCTGCAAAATCATACCCCTCATGTGTGCGAATGTTATCTAATGTCTCTTGAAAACTGCGGTTTTGAATTATTGCTTCTGGTGTCAAATCCTTTCACCTCTTATACTACACTTTATTCTTACGGTAAATAATATATCTACGATTGATATATGATAACGGTACACTCCATACATGAACTAATCTTGTAAATGGCCAACATGCCATAATTGTAAAGCCTAGTAATACATGTATTTTAAAACCAATTGGCACACTATTCATCATTGCTGCATCAGGCTTAAACATTAGTAATTGTCTAAACCAAATTGATAAAGACGTTCTATAGTTAAATTCAGGATGTTGTGCATTCGTTACTAATGTTGCATAGCACCCCATAAATACTATAAGTAATAATAAGAAATTAACAAAGATATCTGAAGCAGAGCTTAGTCGTCTTATACTTTTAGTCGTTACACGTCTTGCTGTTAATAAAAACATACCTACAAGCGTAATTATACCAAAGATACTACCAATATACACAGCTCCGATATGATATAGATGCTCTGTTACGCCAAATGCTTCCATCCAACTCTTTGGAATAAGTAATCCTACAACATGTCCAAAGAATACTGGAATGATACCTAGATGGAATAACAAACTTCCCCACATCAATCTTTTCTTTTCAATGAGCTCACTCGACTTTGCTGTCCATGAAAATTGGTCATATCGATAACGGGCAAGATGCCCAAAAATGAAAATTGCCAAACATAAATATGGATAAATAACCCATAAAAATTGATTAAGCATGATGTTTCACTCCTTTTGGTGACTCCAAACATGATTTCAATGTTTTTCTAAGTGCTTGTATCACATAGGCATATGGGTTATTATCTTTACCTAGCTCATTCGCCATGACGTATGTGCCATCTTCAATAATCATAATGATCAATTGAATATTTTCTTCTGCTCTTGAATCATTACGCCAATCTGCCACTTGTAAAAATTGGAGCATCAACGGTAGATAATCAGATAATTCATTATCTACCATTTTTAGTCCAAACATTTCATATAATACTTTTAATTTCGCTAGCATTTGACCACGTTCTTTTTGTGTATCAAATTTGTTGTAAGTCATATGCAATGGTGCCTTTTTTGTAAAATCAAATGTGTCTGTATATATTGCTTTAATTTCTGATAAAGAGAATTCCATCATTACACTTCGATACGCCACTAAATCTTCATACCCTGGATGGTCTTGTGAGATAGTTTCTTCAAATGTAGCAGGATGAAAAGTTAACTTATCTGGGAAACATAATTGTTGTGCCATATAGCCAAAACTTTCTTGATATTCTTTTAGGTTATCGAAATTAATCACGGAAAATCCCTCCATAGAAATTCTCATTATAAATTTCTTGTCCTGTTTTTCCAGAGCCTACTGGAACACCACAACCTTCACAATTATCGCCAAAGTGTTCACCACCGTAGCCTTCACTACCTTGCGCATGATATGTGTCTAGATATGTTTCTTTATGTGATGTAGGGATGACGAAACGATCTTCGTATTTTGCAATACCTAATAAACGATACATATCTTTTGTTTGACGTTCAGTTAAGCCTAGTCTTTCTAATTTAGATGTATCAAACGGTTTATTTGTTACTTGTGATCTCATATAACTTCTCATCATCGCCATTCGTTGCAATGCTTCTTTGACAGGTTGTGTGTCACCAGCTGTAAATAAGTTAGCTAAGTACTCTATTGGTAAACGCATTTCTTCAATTGCTGGGAAAATACTGTCAGGATTTTGATCTGTATTTTTACCTTCGAAGTAACTCATAATTGGACTTAATGGTGGACAATACCAAACCATTGGCATCGTTCTAAATTCTGGGTGTAATGGGAATGCTAATTTATACTCAATTGCCAATTTATAAATTGGAGAATTTTGAGCTGCTTCAATCCAATCATATCCAATACCGTCTTTTTCAGCTTGTGCAATCACTTCTTCATCAAATGGATCTAAGAATAAATCTAATTGTTTTTCATATAGATCTTTTTCGTCTGTAGCTGAAGCTGCTTCATGCACACGATCAGCATCATATAACAAGACGCCTAAGTATCTCATACGACCTGTACATGTTTCTGAACAAACAGTTGGCATACCAGCTTCGATTCTTGGGAAACAGAATGTACATTTTTCAGCTTTATTCGTTTTCCAGTTGAAGTAAACCTTTTTATATGGACAACCTGTCATACAGTAACGCCATCCACGACATGCATCTTGGTCAACAAGTACGATACCATCTTCATCACGTTTATACATTGCTCCTGAAGGACAAGAAGCAACGCAACTTGGGTTCAAGCAATGTTCACATAAACGAGGTAAATACATCATAAATGTTTCATCAAATTGGAATTTAATATCTTCTTCTATTTTTTGAATATTTGGGTCTTTAGGTCCAGTTACATGACCACCTGCTAGGTCATCTTCCCAGTTTGGTCCCCATTCAATTTCAATATTTTCGCCAGTAATTTCAGAATATGCTCTAGCTACTGGAGAATGATTACCAGCTTTAGCAGTTGTTAAATGTTCATAGTTGTAGTTCCATGGCTCATAATAATCTTTAATTAAAGGCATATCTGGGTTGTAGAAGATTTTACCTAGAGCAATCTTAGAAATTCTGCTACCTGATTTAAGTTCTAACTTACCTTTTTTATTTAATACCCAGCCACCTTTATAGTGTTCTTGGTCTTCCCAACGTTTTGGATAACCCATACCTGGCTTAGTTTCAACGTTGTTAAACCACATGTACTCTGCACCTGGACGATTCGTCCAAGTGTTCTTACAAGTTACACTACATGTATGGCACCCTATACATTTATCTAAATTTAATACCATTGCTACCTGCGCTTTAATCTTCAAGCCAATTGACCTCCTTCATTTTTCTAACTGCTACGTATAAGTCTCTTTGGTTACCAATTGGACCATAGTAGTTAAAGTGATAACTAATTTGTGCATATCCTCCAACAAGTTGTGTTGGTTTCAAGTGAATTCTAGTTGGCGCATTATGTGAACCGCCACGAGTATCAGTAATTTCTGAACCTGGTGTTTGTATATGTTTATCTTGAGCATGATACATGAACATTGTCCCTTTAGGCATACGGTGTGAAATAACAGCTCTAGCAGTTACGACACCATTACGGTTATATACTTCTAACCAATCATTATCATGAATATCATGTTTGTCTGCGTCTTCATCAGAAATCCAAACAGTTGGACCACCTCTAAATAGTGTCAACATATGTTTGTTGTCTTGATACATAGAGTGAATATTCCATTTACCATGTGGTGTTAAATAACGTAATACTAAGGCGTCAGTGCCACCTTTAATTTTTTTGTCTTTATTACCAAATACCATTGGTGGTAATGTCGGTTTATACACTGGTAAGCTTTCACCGAATTGTTGGAATACTTCATGATCGACATAATAACTTTGACGACCTGTTAATGTTCTAAATGGTACTAAGCGTTCTACGTTTGTTGTAAACGGAGAATAACGACGTCCTTGTTTGTTAGAACCTGGGAATACAGCTGTTGGAATAACTTCTCTTGGTTGTGATGTGATATTTAAGAACGTAATTTTTTCTGCTGCACGTTCACTTGAAATATCTTTTAATTCCATACCAGTTTGTTCTTCTAAATCACCGTATGATTTTTGAGATAATTTACCGTTTGTCGCAGATGATAGATTTAGCATAGCGTCTGCAACATTACGAGCTGTATCAATACGTGGACGATCCGTTCTTACTGAATCTTCATTAGTATCTCCCCATGTACCTAACATACTTTTCAATTCTTCATATTGTTCGCTAACACCAAAGCTAACACCATGTGCACCTAATTTATCTGTTTCTAATTTAGGTCCTAATGTTACGTATTTGTCGTAAATTTTAGTGAAGTCACGTTCAACAATGGCAAAGTTAGGCATTGTACGTCCTGGTACCGCTTCAACCTCACCTTTAGACCAATCTTTGACAATACCGTATGGTGTTGAGATTTCTTGTTTTGAATCATGACTTAATGGTGTAGTGACAACATCTTTGAATGTGCCTGGTAAATAGTCTTTGGCCATTTCTGATACTGATTTAGCTAATGTTTTAAAGATGTCCCAGTCAGAGCGTGATTCCCATAATGGGTCAATCGCTGGATTGAATGGGTGAACAAACGGATGCATATCAGTTGATGATAAGTCATGTTTTTCATACCAAGTTGCTGCTGGTAATACGATATCTGAATATAACGGTGTTGCTGTCATTCTAAAATCAAGTGATACCATTAAATCTAATTTACCTGTTGTTTCTTCACGCCATTGTATTTCTTCTGGTTTATCCTCTTCATTTGGGCTTGCTAATAATCCTGATTTTGTACCTAATAAATGTTTCATAAAGTACTCTTGACCTTTAGCTGAACTTGAAATCAAGTTTGAACGCCATATAAATAATGATTTAGGATGATTTTTTCTTAAATCTGGATCTTCTATAGAAAATTGTGTTTGTTTTGTTTTAACTTCTTCAATTGCACGTTTTAAAATAGCTTCATTTGATTCAATACCTTCATCTTTTGCTTCTTCAGCAAATAATAAGCTATTTTTATTAAACTGTGGATAAGAAGGTAACCAACCAAGACGTGCTGCTAAGATATTATAATCAGCAGGATGTTGGTGCTTAAGTTCATTAGCTAATGGTGATTTCAATTTATCTACGTTTGATTCTTCATATTTCCATTGATCTGTTGCGAAATAGAACCAACTTGTACCATTTTGTAAACGAGGTGGACCTTGCCAGTCTTTAGCGAATGAAATTGTATTCCATCCTTCAATTGGACGACATTTTTCTTGTCCTACATAGTGTGCCCAGCCTCCGCCGTTGACACCTTGGCAACCACATAACATAACTAAGTTTAAAATTGCTCGATAAATCGTATCTGAGTTAAACCAGTGATTGATTCCGGCACCCATGATGATCATTGAACGCCCTTCTGTATCAATCGCATTTTGAGCAAATTCTTTACCTACTTGAGTAACTAAGCTAGCTTTGACACCAGAAATAGTTTCTTGCCAGCCTGGTGTGTATTTAGATTCTGCATCATCATAACCTTTAGCTTCCAACTCATGATTAAATCTACGCACACCATATTGACTTGCCATTAAATCGAAAATAGTAGTAATTTGAACTTCCTTACCATCAGCTAATGTTAATGTTCTAGTTGGAATTGGACGTTCGAAAATACCATCTCCAAAGCTATCAAAATATGGGAATTGAATCGTTTGTAAATCATATTCTCCATCGGCCATTGATAATGTTGGGTTGATTTTAGAACCATCTTCAGTTTCTAATTTAAGATTCCATTTTTTACCTTCTTCCCAACGTTGGCCCATCGTACCGTTTGGAACTACTAATGATTCACTAATCGTATCGTAAATGACTGGTTTCCATTCGCTTTGTTCAATTTCTTGTCCTAAGTCACTTGCTCTTAAGAAACGTCCAGCTTTATAACCATTTTCATCTTCATCAAGCATGATAACGAATGGCATATCAGTATATTGTTTAGCATAATTAATAAAACGTTCATTAGGTTTATTCACATAATGTTCTTGTAAGATAACATGTGTCATCCCTTGTGCAATCGCTGCATCTGAGCCTGGGTTTGGCGCTAACCAATTATCTGCAAACTTAACATTTTCAGCATAGTCTGGTGCTACAGAAATAACTTTCGCACCTTTATAACGTACTTCAGTCATAAAGTGAGCATCAGGTGTACGTGTTAAAGGAACGTTAGAACCCCACATAATAATGTATGATGAGTTATACCAGTCACTTGATTCTGGTACGTCTGTTTGTTCACCCCAAATTTGTGGTGAAGCTGGTGGTAAATCGGCATACCAATCGTAGAAACTTAACATTTCTCCACCAAGTAAATTGATAAATCTTGCACCTGCTGCATAACTAATCATCGACATTGCAGGAATTGGTGTGAAACCTGCAATTCTATCTGGACCATCTTTTTTAATTGTGTAAAGTAATTGTGCTGCAATAATTTCTGTTACATCTTTCCAAGTAGAACGTACATGGCCACCCATACCACGTGCTTGTTTATATTGTTTTGCTTTATCTTCATTTTCAACAATAGAAGCCCATGCAGCAATACGATCACCATTTTGTTCCTCTAATGCTTCATTCCATAAATCTAAAAGTTTCCCTCTAATATATGGATATTTAACACGTAGTGGACTATATTCGTACCAAGAGAATGATGCACCACGAGGACATCCTCTAGGTTCATATTCGGGCATATCTGGTCCACAACTTGGATAGTCAACTTGTTGGTTTTCCCATGTAATGACACCATTTTTAACAAAAACTTTCCATGAGCATGAACCAGTACAGTTAACACCGTGCGTTGTTCTTACTTCCTTATCATGACTCCAACGTTCTCTATACATTTTTTCCCATTCTCTACTTTTAGATTCAAGAACAGACCAATTACCATTAAACTTTTCTGTTGGTTTAAAGAAATTTAATCCAAATTTTCCCATTTATTTTATCCTCCTACGTACAAATACGATCTATATTCATTCCATTAATTGTTTAGTTCATCAAGATGTTTTTTACCTTTAACTAGATTGTATATTTTTTCACAAAATATTAATATTAGGGAATTACCTAATTGGTTAGGGATTTTCCCTATCCTGTTGTAAAATTTCAACATTTTCATGACATTTCACTTCCTAAATCTCATGTGCCTCACAATATTAAAAAAATAAGACTTTAATACAGGTCATTCAGTTACCTATGATTAAAGTCTTATTTATATTGTTTGATACAGTGACTATATACACTGTTCTATTGATTGTTTAAAATGTGATGTTGAGATATAAATCACATCTTGTTGGTCATTAATAAAATTTTGATAATATGTGCGTTGAGATGGATGATAATCAATATGTTTAGCTTGATTAGGATTAACCATACAACCAAATCCTTTATCATATAAATATTCACAAATTTCAAGTGCTTCTTGTTGTTCACCACTGATCACATAAAATGGTCGATGTTCTGGCCAAGTTTGTCTAGAATAATCTACATATTCTCCCACATCACCAATAATACAAATTCCTGGCTTTGCTTCTACATGATGTTGTTCTAAACGTTGGATGATATTACTTAAGTAACCTGTTACTACAAATTCATTAAAGCATGAGGCATTAAATACAATTGCAATAGGGTAATTGATATCAGTATATTGTTTAATTTGGTCGATGATTTTACCTAATCGCTTAATACCCATATAGATTGCTAGCGTACCACCATTAATTAAGTTACTAATATCAACCTCATTTTCTTCGGAATCTTTAAAATGCCCTGTTGAAAATGTCACACTCTTTGCAATTGTTCGCATTGTTAATCCTGTATTCATCGTCGCAACTGCTGCACTTGCTGATGTTACTCCAGGCACAATTTCAAATTGTATATCATGTTCATTCAATGCATCAATTTCTTCTTGTACACGACCAAAGATGGCTGGGTCCCCACCTTTTAATCTAACAACTAGTTGATGATGTCGTGCCGCTTCAATAATTTGTTCATTAATATTTTGTTGTTGTATATGCTTAGCATAAGGTTTCTTTCCTACATCTATAACCTCTACATTAGGCTTGGCATATTGTAAGATAAGAGGATTTACTAAACGGTCAACTAAGATAATATCAGCTCGTTGTATTAAGCGCTCAGCTTTTTTGGTTAAATAATTAGGATTTCCAGGCCCAGCACCAATCAAATAAACTTTACCGTAGTCTGTTACAGACATACGTATACGTCTCCGTCTTTAACTTCAACTTCATAAACATCAACGCAACCTTCATCTGGTTCTTGAACAATACCTGTGTTTAAATCAATTTTTTGATCATGAAGTGGACAAAAGACGTATTCACCACTTACTGTGCCTTCTGATAATGGACCTTGTTTATGTGGACACACATTATGAATAGCATGGATTTTACCACTTTCTGTTAAAAATAAACCGATTTGTTTATCTCCAATAAAGACCTTTTTACCAATTAATGGTGTTAATTCATCCAATGTTGTTACTTTCACTTTTTCTTTCGTAGCCATTAATTACACCTTCTCCACTTCAAAGATTTTTCTTGCTTCTGCATCATTAGTAATAGCTTTCCAAGGTTCTTCTTCAACCGCTTTTTTAGCTTCCATGATGCGTTCAAATAATTCTTCTTGTCTGTCTTTATCTAATAGAACTTCTTTAACATTTTCAAAACCAAGACGTCTTAACCATGGTGCTGTTCTTTCAGCGTATATACCAGTTTCTCTGTAATATTGCATTAGTGCACCACATAATTTAACTACTTCATCTTCAGTTTCTACTGTAGTTAAGAATTCACCTTTTTCAACTTCAGTACCACCATTACCACCAATGTATATTTGGAAGCCGTTTTCTACTGAAATAATACCAAAGTCTTTAACACCTGATTCTACACAACTTCTTGGACATCCTGAAACACCCATTTTAAATTTATGAGGAGTGTCAATATATTCGAATGTTTTTTCTAATCTAATACCCAGTGCTGTTGTATATTGTGTACCAAAACGACAGAATTCTTTACCTACACAACTTTTTACTGAACGTGTTTTCTTACCATAAGCAGATGCTGAACGCATGCCTAAGTCTTCCCAAACTTGCGGTAATTCTTCTTTTTTAAGACCGTATAAGCCCACACGTTGAGAACCAGTAACTTTAACTAAAGGTACATCATATTTTTTAGCTACTTCACCTAAGCGAATTAATTGATCGGCATCTGTAACACCTCCACGCATTTGTGGAATAACAGAGAATGTACCATCATTTTGGATATTTGCATGATAACGTTCATTAGCAAATCTTGATTCTTTCTCATCCCTATGTTCAAATGGATAAACCATATTTAAGTAATAGTTTATTGCCGGACGACATTTTGGACAGCCGCCTTTATTTTTAAAGTCTAGGACATGACGCACTTCTTTAGATGTTTTAAGTCCTTTTGCTCGTATTTGTGTCACAATTTGATCTCTAGATAAATCCGTACAGCTACAAATACCTGCTGGTTTAGCTGCTACAAAATCATCACCTAATGTATATTGTAAAATTTGTGCAATTTGTGGTTTACATTTACCACAAGAATTACCCGCTTTTGTTTGAGCTGTAACTTCTTCAACCGTAGTCAAGCCATTTTCAGTAATTGCTTTAACGATAGTTCCTTTATCTACACCATTACAACCACAAATCGTTTCATCATCAGCCATATCAGCAATAGATGTACCTGTTTCTTCTCCGCCTTTTGTTAATAATGACACAAGTGTGTAATCTTCAATAGATTCACCTTTTTTCATCATACTATAGAAACGAGAACCATCATCTGTATCTCCATATAATACTGCACCAACAACATTACCATCTTTTAAGAATACTTTTTTATAGTTATTATCCACACTATTAAAGATTTCTATTCCTTTAACATCTGGGCTTTCGATAATTTGTCCTGCACTATATAAATCACAACCGGATACTTTTAAAGATGTAAATGTTGTTGAACCTTTATATCCATCTGTTTGTTGTTCAGTTAAGTAATCTGCAAGCACTTTCCCTTGTTCATATAATGGTGCAACCAATCCATAAACTTTACCATCATGTTCGGCGCATTCACCAACAGCATAAATGTTATCGTCACTAGTTTGCATGACATCATTAACAACAATGCCTCGATTTACTTCTAAGCCAGCATCTTTCGCTACTTCTGTATATGGTCTAATACCTACAGCCATTACTACTAAATCCGTTTCTATTTCTCTACCATCCGCTAGTCTAACGCCTTCAACATCATCTTCCCCTAAGATTTCAGTTGTGTTTGCTTGCATTTCAAATTTCATACCTTGCTTTTCTAAATCTGCTTTTAGCATTGCCCCTGCTTTACGGTCTAATTGCATTTCCATTAACCATTCAGCTAAATGCAACACAGTTACTTCCATACCTTGGTCTAATAAACCACGTGCACATTCTAGACCTAAAAGTCCTCCACCAATAACGATAGCTTTTTTCTTCGTTTTGGCAATTTCCATCATTTGTTCAGTATCATCAATTGTTCTCCAGCCAATGACACTTGGCAAATCAGATCCTGGCACAGGAATAACAAAAGCTTTAGATCCTGTGGCAAAAATTAATTTATCATAACCAACTTCGACACCTTTTGAAGTTGTTACAGTTTGTGCTACTTTGTCTACATTTACAACTGGGTCGTCAGTAATTAATGTAATATTATTTTCTTCGTACCATTCGTAAGGATTCATGATTGTTTCTTCAACAGTCATTTTATTTTGTAAAATATTGGATAACATTATTCTGTTGTAGTTTGGATATGGTTCTTTACCAATAACAGTAATATCATACATATCATTAGAACGACCTAGAATTTCTTCAATAGTTCTAATACCCGCCATGCCGTTACCAATCATTACTAATTTTTGCTTTGCCATAAATATGCCCCTTTACCGCGTAATATTTGTTTTAAAAAGGATTTGGTATGTTAGTCGTTTTATACAGTCATTAACTCAAGTCGATCATTAATAATGTCATTCAAAATCGGATCAAAGTTAATAGACGGTGTGAAATAAATGTCACTATTGACATTCATCTCTGTCATGTGTTGTTTCACCTTGTTAACTAATCTGCCATCATATAAAAATAATGGTACGACGATTAACTTGTCGTATTGATCAGCTATGTCGTCTAAATCATTCTTGAAACTTAACGCTCCATATAATGTTCGAGCGTATGTTGGTTTGTTAATAGTTAAAGTTTTAACAAAGTCTTGTAATTCGTCATGTGCCTTAGTAAACTGCCCACTACCGTTACCATGTGCCACTACTACTACAGCCACATCCAAATAGTCATCATCAATAGCGTCGTTAATTCGCTGTTCTACTAACAATGTCATAAGTTGATGTGTGCCGAGCGGTTGACTTACTCGTGCTGAAATATGTGGAAACTGTTGCGTCATACTATTAAGAATATTCGGAATATCACTAATGTAATGCATCGCGCTGAAAATAAGTAATGGAATAATTCTAAATTGGTCAATTCCTTCATCAATCATTTTCGTCATAACTTGTTCCAAATTTTGACTATCACTTTCCAAAAAAGCCATTTCATAGTGATACGATTCATTTTTAAGCATGTCTCCCACAAAAGATTCTAATGCTTTATTCTGTTGTCCTTTTCTCATACCATGCGCAACGATTATATTTCCAATCACATATACCAACCCTTTCAACTGTATTGTAATACAAATATTTGACTTTTTGTGAATAAAATCACATTTTAAGATAAAATTAGGGAATTCCCTTATTAGTTTTTAATCATGTATTTTACATTTATTTTCTCTTTGAAAAAGCATTTTCAAACGTTAAAAACACCAACTACAAGGGTTATCTCATAGTTGGTGTCTAAATATAGCCGACATATTCTAAATTTCAATGGTCGACGATTTTCGTATTTAATTTTGAATTGACCAATTGATAAATTTACATTGTAATCAGTTAAAGTGACATTTCATTTTAAAATGGTGGTTGTCCTAAAATTTGATTATCAAAACGTTCTGGTATTAAAATTTTACGCATAATCACACCTAAATCACCATCGTCATTTTCATGTTCAGCATAAATTTCATAACCTCTTTTTTCGTAGATACTTAATAACCAAGGGTGTAAGCGTGCTGATGTTCCTAATGTAACTGCAGCAGCTTTTAAGGTATCTCGTAAAAATGTTTCTTCTACATATTTTAGCAATTGGCTACCATATCCTTGTCCATCATATTGTGGATTTGTCGCAAACCACCATACAAAAGGATAACCTGAAATCGTTCTCACACTTCCCCATGGATATCTTACGGTAATGGTAGATACAATGTTTTGATCAATTTCTAAGACAAATGTTGTATTATTCATAATATTATCTTCAACTGCTTGAAGATCAGCATTAACCGAAGGCCAGTCAATACCTAATTCTCTTAATGGTGTAAACGCATCATGCATTAATTGATGTAGTGCTGGTGCATCTTCAACTGTGGCAATTCGAATGTTAGTTTGTGTCATATCATCTCTCCTTTTATAATGCTACGTAAACATTCATCATTTGATATTTTGTACTACCTTTTATTGGAGGTACACTATTATCTTCGTCTTTGACACTGCAATTTTCTTAGCAATTAATCAATACCTCAATTTTTAAAATACAATCACTAAGCCAAGTTAAATATGGGAGTGGGACAGAAATAAATTTTATATAAAATTTATTTCGTAGTCCCACCTCGGCAAGACTGACTAGGTTTTCAAAATGATGATTTATCAACGCTTTGAAAACCAGACAGTTACTGCCAAATGCTTAAATTTAAGTGTAAAATACATTTTGTCCCAGGCTCATTATTAACAAGCAACTTCATTCCATAGTTATTAATATAATCTTCTTTATGAGTTGACGATAATAATATGCTTATTCATCAATTCATTGAGTATTTGAAAATATATTTGGTTGGTTAATCAATACTTAAAAAGTACACCCCCTGTTCTAATGGAGATGTACCTTTTGTTAACCTAACATTTAATTTTTAATATAATTTAGTGTTGTTCAAGACTATTACGCTTACCATTTAAATATGCGAAGACTAGACCAATAAATAATCCGCCACCAACATAGTTACCTAAGAAGGCGAAGACTAAGTTTTTCAATACGCCCATCCAGTTTAATGCATCAAGATTAAAGAATAGCATTCCTGCATATAAACCTGCATTGAAAACAACGTGTTCGTAACCCATAAATACGAAGACTACAACACCACAACCAATATAAAATGCTTTTGATAAACCATCTTTAAATTGCATTGCAATAAAGATACCTACATTAATAAAGAAGTTACAGAAAATACCTTTAGTAAAAATATTTAACCACGTAGATTCTACAGTTTTCTTATGTACTAATGTAGTCAATGATTGTGTCATTTCAGGTGTCATAACATGTGAAAACTTCATCAAGAAGAATAACACTAAGCCACCAATGATATTTCCTAGGAAACAAAATGTAAAAATCCATAACATTTTCTTCATTGTTACAACTTTATAATACCAACCAACTGTAAAGAACATAAAGTTACTTGTTAATAATTCAGAGTTCGTTAATACGACTAAGATTAACCCTAGACTAAAAGCAATTGCTCCCATTAAATTGACTAAACCATCAAGATGTGTCGCAGCAAATTGCGTTTTAATTGCTAACATAAATACAGTAACAATTGATAATAAAAAACCAGCCATCATAGCTTTAAGTAAATAACGGCCAGGTGTTTTATCAGCCATTACTTGTTTCATTTGAACTGAACTAGCAATCGCTTCAACTGTTGGCCTAGTTGAATATGTATCTTCAACCGTCTTATTATTTTTTAACATTATACTTCCCCCACTTACAATTTAACTAAATTTACTAATCAATTATATTAGGAATTACACGCAATTGATAGCATAAATTAAAAATATTTTTAAAATTATAAAAATCTAATTATCATATATAAAAATATCGGAGAGAGACTATCAATCAATTGTTCAAAAATCAATTTCGATTTCTCACTCCGACAATATTTACATCTTATAATTTATCAATTAAGTAATCACACTTTTATCCAGTCGTTACTGCTAAACAACGAACGTCAATACTTATTTAAGTATTGCTTAAACTTATGTTCTATACGATAAGCTTATTCTTCTTCTTTTTTATAACTTTTTAATTTTGAGAAGAAATGTAGTCCATAAGCAAAGACACTATATCCAACCATCGTACGTAATACAAATTTAACTACTTTATTAGCAACTTTTGATGACGGTACGATAATTGCTGATAATAATGTAGTAATAATATATAATCCTAAAACTTTGATATAACGTTCTAACATAAATTATCATCCTTCTTTATTATTTTGTTATTATACTTTTATTATATACAAAATGATGGCGAAAATTTATTACATATTTTCAACAAATTCACTTAAGTAACTGTTCTAACTGATTAAGTGTTTGTGTCATTCCTTTTTCAACACCCATATCTACCACTTGTTGTGCCGCTTCCTTAGTTGGAAATACTGACGTTGACGTTACAGTTGTCGTATGGTTATCAATTTTGTCAAACTCCAATATTACTTTCATACTAGGCATTTTTGTATCTTTATCACCTTGGGCAGTGGCAAAAGAATCAATATATTCAAGTAAATATGGTCGTTGAACTTTGTTGTATTCAGCTACAGTATAACTTGTCATACCAGGGGCTTTAATTGCATAAAAAGCATGTCCACCTTTAACTATATCAAATTCATACACTTCGGTTGTGGCACCAGGAGGATGAAACCATTGTTCAAATTGTGATTTTGTAGTGTATGCATCAAAGACTTTGTCAATTGGTGCTTTAAATGTTCTACTAAAAATGACTTTATTGTTATCTATGTTAAGTGTCATTGAGTTACTCCTTTTTCTAATAATATGTATTTATCTTAACATGCTTGATTACAGTACTAACAATAACAACATCTTTCATCCTTCGCACACTGAATATCTATTATTATATACAAAGGCAACCCTGATTAGATTGAACGCTTAATCAAGATTGCCTATTTGTATTTATTCAATTTTTCTTAATGTGCTAACATTTCTTCTTTAATTTCATCTTTGTTTAACTTAGCTGGATAATATGTTGGCCAATTGTCTAATTCTTTTAATACTTTGTCGTTATCATCACCCATAAAAATATGGAAATGCTCTGCTTTTTTAGGCGCAATATTGTGGTCACTAAATTGAATATACTTAGGTAATGCTTTATCATTACCCTCTACTAATTTAAACATATATCTAACGCCACGATTTCCTTTGGCATATTTTAATACTTTCTTACCATTATATTCATATTTACCAGTATGTTCTTTACCATCCTTAGTAAATGTAATAGTATTACCTTTAATTTTTATGTTGGAAATATCTGTTTTATAACCTTTATCATAGTATGCTTTTAAGTCTTTAGCCGATTTTTTAGGATCATCTTCAGCTTTATGTTTCATAACATCATCAAGTGAGCCATCTTTTAAATATGGATAAACTGATTGCCAATCACCTTCATAATCACTAAGTTGACGATCTTTAATGTCACTATCTTTAAAATAACCATCAGATATCGCTTTATCATGTTTATGTTTGGCTTTATCATCATCAATCTTAATGTTGCTAGCTAAAGATTTATCAATGTTTTTAATATTTGACTTCATTAAAGACTGATATGTTATGTTATCTTTTTTCTGTTGCTCTTTATTTAATGATTCCATATTGTAAAATTTTAATGGGTGTGCATCCGTTTCTTGTCTAATCGTTTCTGTCACTTTGTTAGCTACGTTATCTTCATAAAGTATGTATTTGACATCATTATCTTTAATTTCTTTAACAATTTTTGTTAATTCTTTTTGTGAAGGGTCTTCTGCATTCATATTTTGAATACCTTTTTGAACGAAGCCGTAACGATCCGCAAGATAGCCAATAGATTCATGTGAGATAAATACTGCATTACCTTTTTTATCTTTAGTCGTTTGTGCCATTTCTTTATCTAAATCTTTAAGGTCATCATTTAATTTTTTATAATTTTTTTCATATTCATTTTTATGTTTCGGATCTTTTTTTACTAGCTCATCTTTGATTTCTTTAGCAAATGTTTGGTCCATTTTGGGATCTAACCAAACATGAGGATCATATCCACCATGATGATGGTGTCCCTTATGTTCTTCGTGACCTTTATCGTCATGGTCATGCTCTTCTCCATGATGATGCTCTTCTTCGTGTTCATGTTTTTCACTGCCATGTTCATGTTCTTCATCATGATGATGTTGATCTGTTAATAATGCTGTTTTATCTAATTTGTCTTCTAGTGATAATTTTTTATCTTTATCTTTTATCGTTGACGCTACCTTTTTAGCTACTGGATCTAATTTATCACCGGTATAAACAAATAAATCTGCTTTACTCGCGCTCAAGATATCCTTTTGCGTAGGTTCATAACTATGTAAGTCAGTACCTGCTGGATAAATTGATGATACATTTACATGCTTTCCACCAATTTGTTGTGCAAATGATTGTAATGGATAAACAGTAGTCTTAATTGTTATCTTGCCATCTTGGTGTTTTTGATCATTATTGCCACATGCCGCTAAAGAAAGTGCTAAAGCAGGTACTAGACATAATATTCCTAATTTCTTTTTCATTGCCTTCCTCCTAAATAGTAATCATTACGTTTTAAAATTATATATGTAGTTGTTGAAAATTACAAGAAGAATTTAATCAATGAACTAAAATAGACACATGATTCTTAACAATCATCTTTTATCGTACGACCTATGTTTTTAAATAACAAAATAGGCTGAAACACATTGTGTCTCAACCTATTACCGTTACCATTATTTATGCTTTTTTAATAATTTTTCATAGTTGTCATATTTATATGGATCTTCGACTTTTTCACCATTAACAAATGCTGTAGGTGTCGTCTTAATATGATGTTCCTTAGCAATTGCTTTATCCTTATCAGCTGCTTTCCAAGATTTACTATTCTTTGTTTTATAATCTTTCATAATCTTATCTTGCGTAGCTTGATCAATGTTTAACTTCTTAATCTCTTTATCTAATAAAGATTCAGTTAACCACGCTTTCTTTTCATCTTGTTGTGCAGCATATAAATGTTGTTGAAAATTTAAAAATTGCTGTGGTGCATAATGTTCAACTGCGTGACTCGCTCTAGATCCTATAATTGAATCTTTACCTAAAAATGCTAAATTAATATATTGATAGTCAGCTTTATGATTATCCAAATAATTTTTACGTAACTTTGGCATAACATGATCTTCTAATTTTTTACAATACGGGCATTTATAGTCACCATACACAACAATCAATGGTTTACCGTCTTTAGTAGCCTTCGGTGCTGTTGGTTTATTCGAGCATGCGCTAAGAACAATTAAACAAATAAATAATAAAGGTAATAATCTTTTAATCATAATTTCTCCTATTTATTCCGTCATATTTTCTTCTTGATAATCTGGATTATGTTGTTGATAATACCTTCTAGAATCAAAATGTTGCTTGCTAACTACTTTACCTCCACTATAATCATATGCATAATATCGGACTTCATCATCATTACTTAGTGGTTTATACGCTAAAATAATACATTTGTCTTTATCATAAACATAGATATTCGCTTTTTTCTTGTCAAAATGTTTTACTTCATCTCCATTATGCTTTTTAGCAAGTTGTTCTTGCTTAGCATTTTGTAATTTAACAGCTTTATCTATTTCTTTAACATATTTATCATTACCGCAACCAGCCATTATTATTAACGACAACATTAAAGTGATTACTACTTTCCTCAATGCATTCACTCCTAAAATTTATACTTCTACTCGCTTCAATTATACCTTTTACTATACACTGTCCCCCATGATCATGCCATATCATGTTATAAAAGATAACAATAATTTTAGAATTAATGAATTATTTTATAAATACCATATTTCTTTATCTACATATGTTGTGAAACATTAGATATTTTTTGCTAAAATGTCATAGATAGTATTTTTAGGGAATTTACAACTTTTTAAAAGTTGATTCTAGAGAGGACAGAGATAAAATGAAATTTGTAAACTTAACTGCGGAGGAATTGGACAGTATTACATCCAAATATTTTTCGCATTATACACAATCGAGTATACATTTTAACAATAGAAGTGAAATGAAAAATGACGTACATTTAGTTGGTGTTAAGAACGATAGTGATGAAGTGATTGCTGGATGTTTATTAACTGAGGCACGTACTTTAAAGTTCTTTAGATATTTTTACACACATCGTGGCCCTGTCATGGACTACTCAGACCAAGCATTAGTACGCTTTTTCTTTAAATCATTAACAGCATATTTGAAAAAACAAAATTGTCTATACGTGCTTGTCGATCCGTATTTACTTGAAAACTTGCGTACAGCTGATGGAGAAATCATTAAATCTTATGATAATCGATCATTTATGAAAACAATGAATGACTTAGGCTATAAACATCAAGGATTTACCATTGGTTATGACCCTATGAGTCAGATTCGTTGGTTATCTGTATTAGATTTAAAAGATAAATCAGAAGACCAATTATTAAAAGAAATGGATTACCAAACACGTAGAAATATTAAGAAAACGTATGAAATGGGTGTCAAAGTTAGAACTTTACCTATTGAAGAAACGGCTACATTTTTCGAATTATTCCGCATGGCTGAAGAAAAACATGGTTTTAAATTCCGTGAACTTCCATATTTTGAAGAAATGCAACGTATTTACGGTGATAAAGCTATGTTAAAACTAGCATATATTGATTTAAATGAATATCTTGATTCTCTAAAAGCAAAGCATCAACAATTAGCAAACGACTTAGCTGATGTCGAACAAGCATTAGCAGAAAATCCAAATTCAAAGAAAAATAAAACTAAACATACTCAAATACAACAACAATATGATAGTAATGCACGCAAAGTTAAACAAACAGAAGATAAAATTGCAGAAGAAGGTAGTGTTTTAAACTTAGCAGCTGCAATATATTTATACAATGATTATGAAGTTTACTATCTATCCAGTGGTTCAAATCCTAAGTATAACGAATATATGGGCGCTTATCGTTTGCAGTGGGATATGATTAAATTTGCCAAAGATCATGGCATTGATCGCTATAATTTCTATGGTGTTAGTGGTGATTTCACAGAAAATGCTGAAGACTATGGTGTTCAACAATTCAAAAAAGGATTTAACGCTAACGTCGAAGAATATATTGGTGATTTTATTAAACCAATTAAACCAGTATTCTATAAAATACAAAAATTTATAGAACGTCACAGATAAAATAATACTTGAATACAAATGGAGTGGAGCAGACATTGATTTCTGCTCCACTCCTAATTTATTTTTATGATAATTTAACAAGGATTTTCGCTTGAGATTTATCATTAACCAGTTGTTCGAATCCAGCTTGAACGATATCTTCTAAGTCAATTTCATCAGTGATGACATCTTTCACATTCAAATTACCTTCATTTATCAAATCTATTGTTTGTTGGAATGTTGTAGGTGTATAAGCAATAGTTGAAGTCAGTTTAACTCCTGAATTGGTTAATTGCATTGGATTCCATTCAATAGCATGGCCAAAGATAGAAACGATAACAACCGTTCCTCTTGCTCTAGTAACTTCTATTGAATCTTTAAGTGTAGATGCAACTCCAGCGACTTCAAATGCTACATCCACACCAGCGTTGGTATTGTTACGAATCACGTCATTAGGATTTTCTTCACCAGAATTAACGGTATGTGTTGCACCAACTTCTTTAGCTTTCTTCAATCGTTCATCTGATAAATCAAAGACAAATATTTTACTAGCTCCAGCCGCTTTAGCAGCTATAATTGTTAACAGTCCAATAGGACCTGCACCAAAGATTGCTACTGTATCACCAAATAATACTTCCCCTTCTTTAATCGCTTGTACTGCTACTGCTGTAGGTTCAACGAGTGCACCTTCTTTATCAGAAACATGATCTGGTAATTTATACACATTTTCTTCAGGTGCATTAGTAAATTCTGCAAAACCACCATCAGCACCTAATCCTATAAATGAATAACCATCATACAAATCAATATTTTCTTCTTTCTCTCTATTAGAAACAGTTGGGTTTACTACTACTCGATCACCTTTTTTGTATTTAGTGACATGCGCGCCAACTTCGTCAACAACACCTGCAAATTCATGCCCTAAGGTTACTGGTGCCTTTTGACCAAGGAATGGATCTGGTTTATCTGTTGAAATAAATATAGGTCCTTCTAGATATTCATGTAAATCTGTACCACAAATACCAGCCCAAGATACTTTCACTTTGACTTCATTATCTTGTAATACTTTAGGTTCCCTGTCTTCAACTCTTACATCTTTTTGACCGTACCATACTGCAGCTTTCATTAATAACCCCTCCTATTTTGATATACTGTCATTCTATACCTTTTGATAATCATTATCAATTAAAGTAGTTTGAATTTTCAAAATATAGATTTAATTTTATAAAAAATTGACTATCTATAATGAGATGTCAACTTCTAGCACAATCATTTCAATTAAATCGCTTAATTACCATCATTAAATTTACAAACCAAAAAACGAGATAACCACATTTATAGTGATTATCCCGCTATGACTATCATGAATAATATTATGTTATTTTAATTTATATTTCTTCTTCATTGATTACATTAAGGAAACGGCGTAATTCATCTGTTTTAGGGTGATTGAACATAGCATCAGGCGAACCTTGCTCACCAATTAATCCTTCATGTATAAAGACAATATTATTTGATACTTCTTTAGCAAAGCGCATTTCATGCGTAACAATAACCATTGTCATTCCTTCGTTAGCTAAGTCTTTAATTACTTTTAACACATCATTAACTAATTCAGGATCAAGTGCTGATGTTGGTTCATCAAATAACATCACTTTAGGATTCATCGCTAATGCTCTAGCAATTGCTACACGTTGCTGTTGACCACCAGACAATGCATGTGGTCGTTGATCTTTGACATGCGTTAACCCTACTTTTTCAAGTAATTCTAAAGATTTATTTCTTGCTTCTGCTTTATTCATTTTCTTAACTGTGATTAAACCTTCCATCACATTTTCTAAAGCAGTCTTATGTGGGAAAAGGTTATAACTTTGGAACACCATTCCAGATTGTTTACGAACTTCTATTTGTGACTTTTTGTCTTTAGCAGTATAAGTCTTACCGTTAACATACACTGTACCTTCACTAGGAATTTCTAAAGCATTAATCATACGTAGTAAGGTCGTCTTACCTGAACCAGAACGACCGATTAATGTCACCACTTCACCTTGTTCAACTGATAAATCTATACCTTTAATGACTTCAACATCTTTAAAAGATTTATGAATATTATTTAATTGAATCATGAGCGATACCCTCTTTCAATATAAGATTCATAGATACTTTGGATAATAGAAATGATGAAACATACGACCCAATACATTACTGCAACAAGTATATAAATTGTTAAATATTCATATGTTGTTGATGCAACTTCTTGTGCCTTTCTAAACATTTCTGCCACCAAGATAAAACCTAATAAAGATGTATCTTTGATCAAACTTAAAAATGTATTTCCTAAAGCAGGAATAGATACACGAATTGCCTGTGGCAAGATAATTCTTCTAACTGTTTGGGCATATGTCATACCAATAGAATATGCCGCTTCAGTTTGTCCTTTAGGAATAGAAATAATACCTCCACGGATAATTTCTGATGCATATGCACCAACATTTAAAGATAAACCTATAATCGCTGCTACTACTGGTGCTAATGTCCATTGGTTATCAGCATTATTAGTTAATAATCGGCCTAATTCAGGTATACCATAAAATATAATAAACAATTGAACAATCATTGGCGTGCCTCGAATAATAGAAACATATACTCGAGCAATACCTTTTAAAATCTTACTAGTTGAAATTCTCATTAAAGCTGTAAATAAAGCGATAATAAGTCCAAAGACAAATGTCACTAATGTTATAGGAATTGAATATTTTACTAATCCTTCCAACATTGGTTGAAATGCCTGTTTTGCTGCGTCTAATGCATGTAGTTGTTCACTATTTAGATTTAGAAACATCTTGACCAAACCATTTCTTACCTATTTTAGCTAATTCACCGCTATCTTCGATTTTTTTCAAACCGTCGTTGAATTTTTGAACTGTTTCATCATCAACTTTTTTAGAAAATGCGAAAGCAGATTTATTTTGTTCTGCATCACCTTTAATAGCTTTGATCTTAGCATCAGGTTTTTGTTTTTTATAATCTAAGTATGACAAACTATCATTGAAAGTACCGTCAACACGATTAGATAATAATAAATCCATTGATTGGTTAAAACCGTCAACTTTTGTAATATCTGCGCCTTTATCTTTAGCTAATTTACCATAATTAGATGTAAATGTTTGAGCTAATTTCTTACCTTTAACATCGTCAAAATCTTTAATATTTTTTTCATTTTCACGAACAACTAATACTGCACTTGAATATGTGTAAGGTTTTGAGAATTTATATTTTTTCTCTCTGTCTGGGTTAATACCTACTTGGTTAGCGATAACATCAAATCTACCAGCATCTAAACCAGCAAACATTGAATCCCATGATGTTTCACTAAACTTAAGTTTGATACCTTCTTCTTTCGCCACTGCTTTAATTACGTCAATATCGTAACCAGTTAATTTACCTTGTTTACTATGGAAACTAAACGGTGCGTATGTACCTTCAGTACCTACATTTAGTGTTTTACCGCTTTTACTACTATCTTTGGAATCGTTATTGCCACATGCTGCTAATACAAATACTAATGCCATTACCACAAATAAAAGTCTTTTCATAGAATTTGCTCCTTATTCTTATTATTCTAATCGGAATAAAAACATTTTAATCTTAAATCATTGATAAGTCAATATCTTCATCTTTTGCTAAAGAAAATAAAATAGATAACAATTAAATTTCTTGCCTTTATTTTGAATGTTCAGTGATATCTTTCTTCTTACCTTGTAACATAAATGAGCAGAAGAAACTAACAATTGTAATGATTACTGCAAATAAGAAACCAGCATGATATCCATGTAATAACGTATCAACTTTAATCTGATTCATCATGTCCACCTTGTCCATTCCTTTATAGTCAGACATTGTTGGCGTAAAGTTTTTACTTGCTTGAGATAAAATAGTGATTAATATTGCTGTACCTATAGAACCTGCGATTTGTTCAATGGTATTAGTCATAGATGAACCGTGCGCATTCATTTCTGGTGCTAGTTGATTCATCGTATGTGTCATCACTGGAATTAATCCTAATGCGATACCAATCATTCTAATCGCATATACTGTTGCCAAGACAATTGTGGATGTATGTTCATCCATTACTACAAAATAGGCTGTCGTTACTACAACAATAGCCATACCAATAAGTGCTAATTTTCTTGGACCAAATCTTTCATATAATGCCCCTGATGTCATAGACATAAATGCCATCACAATTGCACCAGGTAATAAAGTCAACCCAGAATCCAAAGCAGTTCTATGCAGTAAATTTTGCACAAAAATAGGTAAAATGGTTTCAGAGCCTATCATCGATATCATCGTTACGCCTAATATAATAATTCCGACTGTAAATTGTTTATTCTTAAATACACCAAAATTCAACAGTGGTGTTGTTAATTTGAATTGTCTAATGACAAAAATAGTAACTAGAATAATACCGCCAATAATTGCATTTAAGACTATTGGATCATTCCAACCACGTTCAGATATCGAACTTGTACCATATAGTAAGCCACCAAATCCTAAAACAGACACGATGACCGATAAGATATCAATTGGCACTTTGATATTTGTACCCACATTTTTTACAGTTTTAAATCCTAAAATGAAAGTCACTGCAGCAATTGGTGCCACAACATGGAATAATGATCTCCAATTAAAATATTCAACTAAATAGCCTGATAATGTCGGTCCGATTGCTGGTGCTAAACCAATAACCAAACCAAATGTTCCCATATATTTACCTCGTTCGTGTGGTAAAAAGACATCTAATATAGTAGTCATCATTAAAGGCATCATTATTCCTGAACCCAATGCTTGAATAATTCTTGCTATCAATAATACTGTGAAATTAGGACTAAAGCCGCCTAAAATAGTACCTAAAAAGAAAATAAAGATAGAAACTAAAAATACTTGTCTCGTACTATATCTCTGTATGACAAGCGCTGACAAAGGTATAACGATACCATTAGTTAATAAGAAAGCTGTCGTTAACCATTGTACTTGTGTATATGTAATATCAAAATCTTTCATAATGCTTGGTAAAGCTGTCACTAATAACGTTTCATTTAGTAAACCGAAAAAGCCACCAAATAACATCGTAATGATCATTGTTAATTTTTGTTTAATTGACACTCGAATCCCCCTCTATATCTAAAATATGTCATGCAATTTTTAGACATTTGGTAATTATACCGATTTTTAAAATAATAAGCACTTGATTAGTTTTATTTTCACAAATCGTAACAATTACTATTTACAACCGAATTATTTTCATGCATAATATATGCATAAGGAGGTATAGAGGAGATGAAATTAGACTTACAAACTGCTCGTCGTAATTTAAATAGCCCGAACATTAAGACAAGAAAACGTGCTTTGAAAATTATCAAACAACATAAGAAATCACAGAAATAGCACGTTATTAATACTTTTGTGATCTAAGTTTTTTATCATTGAGTCCCCTAGCTCAATAGTAACCACTCTATAAATACTATTTCCTTACATTACTTCACATACAAAACGACCCGATTACAATCACTCCTTTTGTAATCGGGTCATTTATGATATTAATAAATCATCGTATAATTTTTTTATTTGTTAATTAATTCCACCAATAATTATTTCATTTATAAATAATATTTTTCTTTTACTTCTAAATCATCTGTTAATTCATAAATTAGCGGTGCACCTGTTTTAAGTTCATAGCCGACAATATCTTCGTCAGATACGTTTTCCAAATATTTAATTAACGCACGTATTGAATTTCCGTGTGCAGATACTAATACAGTGTCTCCATCTAAAAGATGTTGTGAAATGTGATCTGTCCAAATTGGAATGACACGTTCTAAAGTATCTTTTAAACTTTCAGAATATGGCATCATACGTTTGTCTAAGTGATTATAACGACGATCTTGCAAGTAAGCATCACGTTGTTCTTCACTTTCAGCAGGTGGTTTGACATCATAAGAGCGACGCCAAATATGAACTTGTTCTTCTCCAAATTCTTGTCTTGCATCATCTTTGTTTAATCCTTGTAATGCACCATAATGTCTTTCGTTTAAACGCCAGCTTTTATTAACAGGAATCCATTGTTGCTCAGATTTAGTTAAAATATAATGTGTTGTATCTAATGCACGTGTAAGTAATGAAGTATAAGCAATATCAATATTCAATTGATGTTCTTTAATTTTTTCACCTGCTGTAATTGCTTCTTTAACACCTTGCTCTGATAAATTAACGTCTTCCCAACCTGTAAATAAGTTTTTAGCGTTCCATTCACTTTGTCCGTGACGACATAAAATTAATTTTGGCATAATCATTACCTCTTTCTTTACTTCTGTTTCAATATCAACAGATTTACTTTAACGTTGTGACTCGACATGTTTCATTACAATTCACTACTCTATTAGCATTCAGCTAATGAATATCATGCAATGATTGCATTCACTCTTTTTCTTTGACACTTGTATTATACACCTACCCTCTAATTTTTACTAATAAAACAAAACATATTTTTAGGCTAACCTAAAAAATACTCTCCGCCATTGGATAATCAACAAAAATAAGTATAGGACAACAGCATCCTATACTTGATATTAAGAGATTTGCAGTAATTATTAGACTTATCAAATGTTAATCAATTAACGTTCGATAATACTCGTCAATCCAATCAGAGTGGGATACGTATTCAAAAATCCACATGTAGGTTCTATATTAAATGTCCACAATGGCATCTACGACACGATTTTTCAAAAAATTATTTCTGTTTGAATCTTACTTTTATAACGTTATAAATGATCAGGTTCTGGATGGACATAAACTGATGAAATACCTTTATCATGAAGATGGTGTTCGACGTTATCACAAACATGATGTGCTTCGATTAATGACATGTCGGAATCAACTACAATTGTGACATCAATAAACACACTACTGCCATGGTAACGTCCTTTAATACTTTTGACATCCATGACTTGAGGTACTTCTAAAATATCATTGCGATATTCTTCTAATTCTTGTTCATTGAAACCATCACTAAGCGCAAAAATAGATTCTTTAAAGATACCAAACCCAGTGTAGATGATGAGTAAACCAAGCATTGTTGCTAAGATAATATCGACGATAGGAAAGCCAAATTGTGTAAAAACCAATCCTATCGCTGTACCAATACTAACTAAGCTATCTGATAGATTATCTTTTGCCGCTGAACTTAATGAACTACTTTTCGTTTTCTTCGCTAATCTTTGATTAACAACAAAAACGACTAACATCACTAGTCCACTAATTAAACTCACTATGATATTAATCGCATTAGGTACAACATCATCATTTCTAATTAAACGTGGCGCATTTTGAATAACGACTTGAATACCCACAAACATAATGATGAATGATACTAATAATGAAGATATATTTTCTGATTTAAGATGACCATATGGATGATTTCTATCAGCTGGTTTGATAGAAATTTTCAGACCAATAATAACGGCAACAGATACAATAATATCGGTCATATTATTTAATGCATCTGCCCTAACGGCTGCCGAATTAAAGATATAACCAGTTAAAAATTTAGTAACAGATAAGATAATATATACAACTAAACTTAAATAAGCCCCACGCTGTGCTAATTTAAGATTTTCACTTTGAGACATGCCGCTAAACCACCTTGAAATAGTATAGTAACAACATTATGAATGATTCATTTTAAATTTACAACGTTTTTATTTTTTATAATTTTTTATAAATTACATCTAATTTTTTAATTAGACCCACCTAATAAAATTTAGGGAGTGGGACAGAAATAATTATTTCAAAACAAATTATTTCGTAGTCCCACCCCGGCAAAACTGACTAGGTTTGTAAAACGTTGATAAATCAACATTTTACAAATCAGACAGTTACTGCCAAATGCTTAATATTAAGTATAAATGCTTTATGTCCCAAGCTCTTATGCAGTTGTTAGAGTTTCTGCTATCTTGATAGCTAGAAACTATTATGCAGTTTATTATAAATTAATAAACTGTAAAGCTTTTTCATACAACTGTATTCCTTTTTATTTTTATTAGCTAGAACGACTTATGCAATTTATTACGTAGTAATGAATTGTATTCCTTTAATTTTTAATAGCTAGATTGCTATAACCAATCATAACCTTTTAATCTTTTAATATCCATTTGGATAAGACAAAGGTAATAGGTATTGTAATGATCAAACCAGCAAATGGTGCAATTTCAGCTGGTAAGTTTAACCACATAACAAAAACATATAAAAAAGCTGTTTGTAATAAGACATTAACAACTTGAGTTATTGGAAAACTAATGAATTTTTTCCAAGTTGGTTTAACTTTATATACAAAATAGCAATTCAAATAATATGAAATGACAAAGGCCACAACAAACCCTGTGACATGACTCAACATATAATTCAAATGTAATAATTTTAACAATAGCAAGTAAACAACATAATAGTTGAAAGTATTTATACCACCCACAACGATAAATTTAATAATTTCAAAATGTGTCTTTGTTAATTTCATTTTCAATTCCTTTTGCCCTTCTCTATCTTTATCTATTTCGTTGAAATTTTCATTTAACATAGTCAGTTTATATAATTTCAATTCATTATACACTAAATGCACTTTTTCATTTATCTTCAAACTATTTTCATCAAAGTTTCTAACAGTTCCACAATAAACATTTCATGTCATCTTCGACTTTTGTAAATGACTTATTTTCTATACAATAAGATTAATAAAGTTTGGGAGGGTTCTTCATGCCTATTAATAAAGTAATTATAGCTTCAGACTCATTTAAAGAAAGTATGACTGCTCAACATATAGGTCAAACCATTCAAAAAGCTTTTCAGCAAGTGTTACCAAATGATATACAATACGATATTATTCCAATGGCTGATGGTGGCGAAGGAACAACTGAGGCTTTAATAGATGCTTTAGATGCACAAAATTACACAGTAGCTGTTCACGACCCTTTAATGCGCCCTATTAAAGCATCTTATGCAAGATCTGACTCACATCAAACTGCTATTATCGAAATGGCCGAAGCGTCAGGACTACAGCTACTACACGACAATGACAAGAATCCTCTTCATACAACATCTTTTGGAACCGGCGAGCTTATTAAGGACGCCTTAGATCATGACGTTAAAACAATCATCTTAGGACTCGGTGGTAGTGCTACTAATGATGGGGGGAGTGGGATGTTAAGTGCGCTTGGAATTAAATTTATAGATCACAATGGCCATCAATTACAAATGAATGGTAGCGCACTCGAACAAATTGATACCATCGATGTCAGTCATGTTGATCAGCGTTTACAGCATGTGACATTCAAAGTAGCTTGTGATGTAAATAATCCTTTACTAGGTCCCAATGGTGCAACTGCAATTTATGGTCCACAAAAAGGTGCTAGTCAAAAGATGATACCAAAGTTGGATACCGCTATGCGTCATTACCATGATAAGATAGCTTCATACACAGGAAAAGTTGTCAAAGACATACCTGGTGCTGGCGCAGCAGGAGGTATGGGTGCTGCTACATTAGCATTTTTTAATACAACTTTACAAAAAGGTATTGATGTTGTCTTTGATATCACTAACTTTTACGACAGAATTAACAATGCAGATTTAGTTATTACTGGTGAAGGTCGGATAGATCATCAAACCATTTATGGCAAAACACCTGTTGGCGTAGCTCAAGCAGCTAAACAATTTAATATTCCAGTTATCGCTATATGTGGTAGTCTAGGCGATGGTTATCAAAGTGTTTATGAACACGGTATCGATAGCGTCTTTTCTATTATCCCTGCCCCTTGTGAGCTATCAAAAGCTATCTCACATAGCGAACAATATTTATATGATACCGCAACGAATATCGCACGATTACTTAATACTAAAATCAAATTCTAATATGGTCTACACAATTATAACGAGGTGAGTGAAATGAAAAGAACTGACAAATATCGGGATTCTTATCAATACGACAATCAATATCATAACCACAAACAACAGCAAGAAGACAATAATTATCAACAACAATATAACGAGGAACATCCCGAACGTTACTATAACGGTAGAGATTATCGTCGTGAACAATTACTTGAAGAGGAAAATCATCAAAGTCGCAAATCTAAAAAATGGTTATACATTATTATTGTCATCTTATTAATTATCGTAGCAATTTTTGTCACACGTGCTTTTCTAAATCACAATAGTAGTGATAAAGTTAATAACGATCCAAATGTCTCTCAAAATTACAAAAAACAAGTAGAAGATAGCAACGATAACATTAACAAACAAGTCGATGATGCTAAGTCTTCTATTAAACAAAATCAAAACAGTCAACAACAAATTGATCAACTTCAAAACGAAGTTAATAACTTAAAACAACAAGAGCAAAATAAAGCTGATTCTAAATTTACTCAATTCTATCAAGACCAAATTGATAAATTAAAAGATGCCAATACAGCTCAACAAAATAACGAAAATCAAAGTAAGATTAACAGTATGTTAAATGATATTAATACTAAGTTTGACAGTATTAAATCCAAACTAGAAAGCTTATTTAATAACAATAGTTCAAATAATCAAAATACAACACAATAGTCCTTAATTCCCTTACTATATCTGAATTTTAAGTGTCAGACAGTTACTGCCAAATGCTTAATTTTAACTGTAAAATGCTTTTTATCCCAGGTCCTTCAATATAGTAAGGGTTATTTATGCGAAATTATATTCAAACTACATACAAATTTCTATAAAACCGTTATAATTTATATCATTAAACCATTTAAGGAGTATGATTATGTCATCAGCTAAATCAAAGCATTTTTCACTATTATTATTAATTACATTAGGTGTTATGACAGCATTCGGACCACTAACTATAGATATGTATGTGCCCTCATTACCTAAAGTTCAAAGTGCTTTTAGTTCAACAACTTCTGAAATTCAATTAACACTCTCATTTACAATGATTGGACTCGCACTTGGTCAATTTATTTTTGGACCATTATCTGATGCTTTGGGACGTAAACGTGTTGCTGTAGCCATTTTAATTATTTTTGTCATCACTTCGTTCATCGCTATTTTCACAACACACCTATATTTATTTTTAATCTTACGTTTTATACAAGGATTGACTGGTGGAGGTGCAATAGTTATTGCTAAAGCATCTGTAGGAGATAAATTTAGTGGTAACGAGTTAGCAAAATTTTTAGCTTCTTTAATGGTTATCAACGGTATTATTACTATCCTTGCACCTTTAGCTGGTGGTTGGGCATTATCAATGTATACGTGGAGAACAATATTCACTATACTCACTGTCATTTCGTTAATTATATTAATTGGAGTCGCTTCACAATTACCTAAAACGCCTAAACATGAATTAAAACAAGTGAATTTTAATCAAGTTTTTAAAGACTTCGGTAGTTTATTAAAGAAACCTAGTTTTATTATTCCTATGTTGTTGCAAGGCTTGACTTATGTCATGTTATTTAGCTTTTCATCAGCTTCACCTTTTATTACTCAAAAATTATATAATATGACGCCTCAACAATTTAGTGTGATGTTTTCCGTGAACGGTATTGGCTTAATTGTCGTCAGTCAAATTGTGGCTTTATTAGTAGAAAAAATGCATCGTCATTTCTTACTTATCTTATTAACAATTATTCAAGTGACAGGCGTGATACTCATTGTCATTACTTTAGTATTCCACTTACCACTATGGTTATTACTTGTCGCCTTTTTCTTAAATGTTTGTCCAGTAACTTCTATTGGTCCTTTAGGCTTTACAATGGCTATGGAAGAACGCACAGGTGGAAGTGGTAATGCCTCAAGTTTACTCGGCTTATTCCAATTTATTTTAGGGGGACTTATCGCTCCGTTAGTTGGGATAAAAGGGCAATATGATACAGCGCCTTATATTGTCATTATCGTTATAACAGCAGTCGCTTTAATTACACTGCAAATAATTTATTTTAAAATGATAAATAAACAAGCAGTATAAAAATTAACACGCATTATTCTTTGTCATGATATGAAAATACATGACCAGGAACAATGCGTTTTTTTTATATTAGTTAATTGGTATCCATAGTTCAGTCGTATAATTGTCACTTGACGTATCACCTTCACCATAAAATTCAAAAAATGGCGCATGTTTAGCACTGATATCGTGATTATTTGCCAAATAGTCATGAATCTCTGACATTTTGTGTTGTATCGCTTTTGGAACGGCACCTTTAGCTTCAACAACCATATATTTGCTTGCTGCTAATTGTATTGTCTCAAACTCACTATCATCTTCAATATCTGTCGATACAGCTATCATATAGTCCATGCGTCCATTATCATGTGGCAATAATACACCTAAAAAACCTGGAAGTTGATTATTGCTTTGTGCAACTAACGTTTGTTCCCATTGCATATTAAAAAACTGTTGCCAGAAATCAGCTATGTGCTGTTGTGCTTCAGTACCATTGCTATATGATTTAGTTACACCAATCAAATTTAATGCTTCAAGATGTTTTACTTTATAATCCATATCCTTACCTCTTTTCCTCGTTAACTTTTATCCAATCAAGTTTGTGAAACATTTTAATAGGACAAATCGCGTTAACGATATATAATAATTATTATTTACAGAAATCATATGATACGAGGGTCATTTTTATGAATAAAACAATATTACCTGTAAAACCTATCAGCCAACTATTTCCTATTCCTATGGTTATGGGATGTGAAGGTGTCTCAGCAGCAATGATGTTGCAATATAACAACCAACATATCAAAGCGACAGATATTATGAAACATTGGCCGACGCATCCTAATAATCCTCATAAAGGTTATGTAGGTCACCATTTCTTAGTTAAATTAGGCAATTATCACCAAACTATTTTTCCAGATGCTTACGTGCCTTTTTTACAACGCTATAATCCAAACATTATAGATGGAACTGGTAAATCTTTAGAAGAACTGAAACATGTTATTGCTCAAGGTCAACCAGTAGTTATATACCATACAAATCTAGGTTCTAAACCTTTGTTACGCGTCTTTAAATTTGATAATCAACCTGCCAAACACGTTTCAAACATCCATGTGACATTGCTCATTGGTTATGACGATTACTACTATTATTATATTGATCCTTTATGGAGTCATATCAGACGTGGCTTAGTTTTTCCGGCTATCTTCCCAAACAACAAACAAATTATTAAAATACGTAAAGAAAAAATGGAATTCAGCTTTAATGCCCCTGGACGAAAATGTCTTTATATCGACCCATCAACACGTTCTAACTAGCAATATTGGCATAACAATCAAGCGACATCTCTGACTTTATTGTGTCATTCGTGTCGCTTTTATTGTTATTTTTCAACTTTAAATCTCAAACGTCATTAAAGTTTGAACCATTTCATGTTGTATATCATTTGTACGCCATTGTCTTGGATACCCTAAACATGGACACATAAATGTTGTTCCTTGCTCTGACACTACTTTTCTAAAATGAACGTGACCCATAATGCTAAATGGTATATGATAGCGACGATAAATATCATTGAAATCGCTAGTCCCAATATACGCATTATAAAAATCAAAAATTCGGTGTGGTGTTGGTACTACGAATTGATGATGTGTGACCATATGTGTCATTAAAATGATTTTCCTATTTCCTACTTTGTTAATATCTTGTTCAACTTGTTGAGCTGCTAATCGTGATAACCGTTGATCACTTATTCCCCAAGAAATTTTTTCTTTATCTTGCCATGTTGCGCCATAATGTTTGCCACTTTCAAGTTGTTCAAGTGAAAATTTATCATTGGCATAACTATAATCATACCAAGCCGTATGCCCTACTATGGCCCATTCTTCGTTTACAATATACGGGTGATTAATTAAACATTGATCAAGTTGTTGATACTTAGCTAATATTTCAGGTGTAGATAATGTAGCTTCTTGCCATAAATCATGATTCCCAGGAACAAACAATACTGGTATATCAATTTTGTCAGTTAATCTCTGTATAAAATGCGTAGTAATTTCAAAGTGATTAGCAATATCCCCTGCTAATAATAAAATATCTATATGCTTACTATTAACAGCAACAATAAGCGCTGTTAAATAATCTTCTGATGTTAAGACATTATGTCTATCAACATGCAAATCTGAAATAGCTCCAATTCTCACAAATATACCCTTCTTTGCTTTATATGAAATGACATCTATTATGCCATAATTATTCCTTTTTTTATAATAAATGGATTTTTATATCAATTATGATAAAATTTTGCCATATAAAACTTATTATCAAATAATAAAATGATAAGTTTTATTTATCATTGACTATGTAAATCAATGTATTTTCTTATATTTCAAAAAATAATTGCTTTATTTTTTTGTTTTCTATAATATTTACTAATAAGAAAACGCTTTCACGCAATTTATTTTTCATTTGCTTTATCCCGAGGAGGAACGACATGGCAAGAAAATTACATAGAGAACTGAATAATAGACACATCCAATTAATTGCGATTGGTGGTGCCATAGGTACTGGATTATTCTTAGGTTCTGGTCAAACAATTTCATTAACTGGACCTTCACTATTATTCACTTACATGATTATCGGCGTTGTATTATTTGCCTTTATGCGTGCTTTAGGCGAATTATTATTAAGTAATACTAAATTTAATTCATTTGTAGATATTGCTAATGAATATTTAGGACCCTTTGGCGGCTTCGTCATTGGTTGGACTTACTGGATATGTTGGATTGTTTCAAGTATGTCTGATTTAACTGCAATGGGACAATACTTTGCTTTTTGGTATCCACAAGTTCCAAACTGGATTACTGTATTATTTATTGTGCTCATCCTTATCTCATTCAATTTATTGGGTGCAAGATTATTTGGAGAATTAGAATTTTGGTTCTCAATTATTAAAGTTGTGACAATTATTGCGATGATAATTGTCGGACTAGTCTTAATATTCTGTTCATTCAAGACGCATTATGGTCATGCATCATTTGGAAATCTAGTGAATCACGGTGGCATCTTCCCAAATGGTACATTTGGTTTCTTAATGTCATTCCAAATCGCGGTATATTCCTTTATAGGTATAGAACTTATAGGTGTTACTGCTGGTGAAACGAAAGACCCTGAAAAGACTTTGCCAAAAGCCATCAATAATGTACCTATTAGAATTCTATTATTTTATATTGGCGGTCTATTAGTTATTATGTCTGTCATTCCTTGGAATGAAATGAATCCTGATAGCAGTCCATTCGTAAAATTATTCACATTAATTGGTATCCCTTTTGCAGCTGGTGTCGTTAACTTTGTTGTCTTAACTGCAGCTGCTTCAGCAACCAATAGTGGTATTTATTCAAATAGTCGTATTTTATTTGGTTTATCACAACAAGGATTAGGGCCTAAGGCATTAAGTAAGACAAATAGTAATGGTGTACCCTACCTTTCTATGTTTGTGTCATCACTTACGTTATTAGTTGCAGCATTACTTAACTTTATTTTCCCGAATGCTATTCAATTATTTATTTATGTTACGACCCTCTCAACCGTATTATTCTTAGTTGTTTGGGCAATGATTATTGTGGCATACCTTATGTATTTGAAAAAGCATCCTAATGCACATAAAAATAGTAAATTTAAATTAGTTGGCGGACGTCCAATTGCTTATATGATCTTAGCATTCTTCTTGTTTGTCTTTATACTATTATTCTTTAGTGACGAAACAAGAGCAGCAATATTTATTTCACCATTCTGGTTTATCTTCCTTTTCTTCTATTATAAAAAGTATAAATCAAATGCTGAGCGTTTAGCTGCAGAACAAAAACGACAAGATAGTAATCATTTTAGATATGAAAACTAACCACTTTATGATATAAATAATGCCATTGATTGTATGGGTAGTATCGTTTAAAGGAAAATCACAGTGTCCTTAGAAACGTAATGATGTTACCAATAGCAATCAATGGCTTTTTATTGATCATGACAAAATGATATACATTACTATTTGAAGATATATTAATGGAATAGACGACTTGAAAAATATGCCTCACTTTGCTAATTATAATTGCATTGGGACCCAGCACAGAGAATTTCCTCTAGAAATTCTACAAGCTATGCCAGCTGTGATTGAGGTTCTAAAATTTCAGAGAAATTAGAACCTGTGCTCGTTTCTCTCGCCTCTCTTTGCGGATTACAATTGCTAGCTTCACTACAATTGCATTGGGACCCAGCACAGAGAATTTCCCCTAGAAATTCTACAAGCTATGCCAGCTGGGCTTGAGGTTCTAAAATTTCAGAGAAATTAGAACCTATGCTCGTTTCTCTCGCTTCTCCTTGCGGATTACAATTGCTAGCTTCACTACAATTGCATTGGGACCCAGCACAGAGAATTTCCTCTAGAAATTCTACAAGCTATGCCAGCTGGGCTTAAGGTTCTAAAATTTCAGAGAAATTAGAACCTGTGCTCGTTTCTCTCGCTTCTCCTTGCGGATTACAATTGCTAGCTTCGCTACAATTGCATAAGAGGTTCTAAAATTTCAGAGAAATTAGAACCTCTTAATGTCAATTGATTTTAAAAATGATAAAATATAAACTATTAAACTTTTTGAGGAGTAAGTCATGGAATTATTAGAAGCTTTTTTAATTTTTATCTTCGCTGTTGTCATTAGTTCAGTCATCAACAATCGCTTTCCACAAATACCAACAGCATTTATACAAATCGCCTTAGGTGTACTTATATTTTTCATTCCTATCGATGTCGAATTTGAATTTAATTCGGAAGTCTTTATGTTTGCTGTTATCGCACCATTATTATTTGTTGAAGGCACTCATATATCACGTAAAAAGTTATTAGAATATAGAAAACCTATATTATTAATGGCTATGGTCCTCGTCTTTACAACTGTTATTGGTGTTGGTTACTTCATACATTGGATTTGGCCCTCATTACCTATGCCAGCAGCATTCGCTATAGCTGCAATACTGTGTCCTACTGATGCTGTAGCAGTTTCAGCGATTACGCGAGGTAAAGTGTTACCTAAAGGTTCAATGTCTATTCTTGAAGGTGAGTCTTTACTCAACGATGCAGCTGGTATCGTTTCCTTTAAAATAGCAGTCACAGCTTTAATCACTGGTTCATTTTCAGCATTTCATGCCATTGAACAATTTATCATATCAACAATTATCGGTATTTTAATTGGTGTTATTATAGGATTTATTATCATCCGAGTCCGTATTGATTTAACAGCAAATAAAGGACTTAAAGATAATAATACGTTAACCTTCATTCAATTATTGACACCGTTTGCCGTTTATTTTCTAGCAGAGGAACTACATGCTTCAGGGATTATCGCCGTTGTTGTAGCAGGTTTAATTCACGGTTTAGAGCATGACCGACTAATTAAAGCACAAACCGAATTACAAATGACTTATCACCAAGTTTGGAATACCTTTAGCTATGCATTAAATGGTTTCGTCTTTGTTGTGTTAGGCTTTATTGTTCCAACGGTAGTATTAGATATTTTAAAAACGGAACCACAAAATCTATCATTTCTGATTACAACAACGCTACTCATAGCGTTAGCAATCTATGTCTGTCGTTTCATTTGGGTTTATTTCTGGTTTAATGACTTTTATTACCCTAAAAATATCCAATCTTATTTGGATGATGATAATACAGTCAATGAACAACCGCCCACTAGGCTTCGTTATTACTTTATTATGACGATGTGTGGTATTCACGGTACCATATCACTATCTATGGCATTAACGCTACCTTATATCATTGCTCAAGGAAAAGCATTTGAATATCGTAATGACTTATTATTCGTTGCCTCATTAATGGTACTTATTAGTTTGGTTTTAGCACAAGTCGTTTTACCATTTATCACGCCTTCAGCTAACAAACCTATCTTTGAAGGCATGACTTATCAATCTGCTAAAATATTTATGGTTCAAAAAGTGATTGAACATTTTACAGAGTTAAATAAAAAGGATAAAGAAGTAGACTATCGTCCAGTCATTAATCAATACTATGGAGAGTTGCTATTCTTACTAAATTCTGAACCAGATAATAAAAACACTAAAGAACTAAAACGTCTAGAAGACATTGCTAAAACTGTAGAAACTGAAACGCTAGAACGTTTAATTGATAAAGGTAAAACCACATATCAAGATATCAACAATTATCGTACAGTCATTGAATTATCAGAGAATCACCGTAATGCGAATGTTGTAGAAAAAGTTGCTAATTTCTTTAAAATGTTCATACTGCGTCTAAAAGCTTTTAAACATTCTAAAGCTGAAGATCGTGAAACAAGAGAACAAGAATTTAATAATAGCTTTAAAGATGTACAAAAAATCATGCGTGTTGTGACGCATAATATTACGATACGTTTAAGAAAAGAACAGACGACAGAAAATGTGCTAGAAGTTAACATTGTTATTAATCACTTTTATAACATTAGTCGTTCACTTAAATGGCAGGCACAACGTCGCGAATTACAAAAAAATCCTGAAAGTCGTTTACCTGCTGTGCCACAAGAAATCTTTGGCAATCATAAATTGCAAGCACTCTATTTACAACGTGATTATTTAGATCAAATGATTAGACGTAATAAAGTCGACAATACTGTTGCCGCACAAATTAGAGAAAATATTAACTATAATGAAATTGTACTTGCACAAGAATCTAAAGCATAACTATAAAACAAGCCCCGTTGAATGCGAAACATTCAACGGGGCTTGTCCTATATCAATGTATTATTTCTTAAGTTTAAATGGTATTGTACACACATTAACATTCTTTTGATAAATTAAATACAGTTTCATTCTTAAGCTTGTTTGGTTATGCAATAAATTATGCCATCGCTTTTTAGTGATAAATTCTGGAACTACGACTGTAATCATGTAATTTTGATCTTTAGCTTTACGATTGATTTTATCAATGAAACGTGAAATTGGTCTAATAATACTACGATATTCGGAGTGTAGTATCACTAGTCTAACATCAGGAAAATGTCTCTTCCATTTCTCTACAAATGCTTTTTCATCTTCATCGCCAAATGATACATGCACCGCAATGACATCATTATTAGCCAGCATTTGAGCATAATAAATTGATTTATCGACAGCTGTAGTAATACTTGTAATTGGCACTATTGCTAAATTACGGTCTACAACTTCAACATTATGAACATCTATGTCAGAGCGAAGCTGTTCAGCAATATCACAGTAATGCTTGTTAATCTTCATAAAGAATAAGACGACAAATGGTAAGAAAATTAATATCGGCCAAACCTGACTAAATTTAGTGATTAGCAATATCATAAATACGACAAAAGTAATTAAGCCACCCACCATATTAACTGATAATTTGGCAATCCAATGTTTAGGTCGTTCATGGAACCATTTAATAACCATACCAAATTGTGCTAATGTAAATGGAATAAACACACCTACAGCATATAATGGAATTAAATTTTCAGTCATACCATCAAAAGCGATAATTAACACAATCGCTAAGACACCTAAAATAATAATAGCATTGGAATATCCTAAACGATCACCACGTACTGTAAACATTCTAGGCATATATTTATCTTTCGACATAGATGCTGCTAACATTGGAAATGCTGTAAATCCTGTATTTGCAGCTAATACTAATATCATTACTGTTGTAGCTTGGATAAAGTAAAATGCAAAGTTATCACCAAAAATACGAGTTGCCAATTGTGATAATACTGTTGTTTCTTGTTCCGGCATAATGCCATAGACGTACGCTAAACCTATAATACCAACTAGCAAGAATGCTAAGATAGAACCCATTGCTACTAATGTCTTAACAGCATTTTTAGCACTAGGCTCTTTAAAGTTAGTTACAGCATTAGATATAGCTTCTACACCAGTTAACGATGCGGCACCGGATGAAAATGCTTTTAATAGTAAGAATAATGTAACGCCTGGAACTGATGTACCAACAGTTGCATGTATATTAGGTTGAATATCACCAGTGGTAACTCTCCATGTACCAATAACAATGAGTACGATTAAGCCAAAAATAAACAAATACACTGGGTAAGATAATACAGTAGCTGACTCAGTCAAACCACGTAAATTTAATACTAAAATACACAGTACTAACAAACATGCAATAAGCACTTTATGATCATACAAACTAGGAAAGGCTGCCACAAAGGCATCTGCACCAGAAGAGATACTAACTGCAACGGTCAGGATATAGTCAACTAACAATGAGCCGCCTGCAAGTAATCCCCATTTCTCCCCTAAGTTAGATTTCGATACCATATAGGCACCGCCACCCTTAGGATATGCATAAATAATTTGTTTATATGACATAATTAATGCTGCTAATAATATTAATACTGCACCAGCAATCGGTAATGTATACCATGTTGCCACTGCACCAATGACAGATAATGTAATTAAAATTTGTTCAGGTCCATAAGCTACTGAAGATAATGCATCCGAAGATAAAATAGCTAACCCTTTTATTTTTGTAATCTTTTCATTTTTAAGTTCCCTGTTCTTTTTCGGTTGTCCTATAATAAGTCTTTTTAATTGATTGAACATTAGCCCCTATTCCTTTATAAGTACTTTTGGATATCACTATACTCTCATCTTGCAAAATTGTATAGAGAGTTACTTAACATTTTATTTGTATTATTACACATATATAGAGCTAAGTTTACAAAAGTATTGTAAATCTACAAGGTTTATTGATATATTTTTCACTAATACCTGCTATAATAAATTATATTTTTACAATTTAGTGAAAAAATCAATCACATTAAGGATACCGGCATGACTATTAAAAAACTATATTTTATTTCAATTATCGTAATTATGATTACTGCAATCATTTTAAGCGTTTATCTCACAGCAACAAGCAACACTAAAACGCTACTGACTCACGATTCCGAACAACATGTCGATACCATTATCAAGCACGAGATGGACAAAGGTCATATCCCTGGTGCTTCAGTGTTAATTATTAAAGATGACAAAGTATTCTTAAACAAAGGTTACGGTTATCAAAATATTGCTCACAAAGAAAAAGTAACACCTAATACAAAATTTGAAATAGCTTCAAATACTAAGGCATTTACCGGATTAGCAATATTACAACTTGCTGAACAACATAAATTGAATTTAAATGATGCAATATCGAAATACATCCCAAATTTTCATATGACATATAAAGATAAAAAGCAAGATATTACTATTAAACAATTACTGGATCATACTAGTGGCATCTCGGGTGACATTACTAGCGAGGATAAAGTCACAACGAAACATAATCATTTAAGTGATTTAACTAAAGAAATTAACGGTAAAGCATTAGATGATAAACCTGGAGAAACTTTTAATTATGCCAATATGAATTATGATTTATTAGGTTTAATCATTCAAAATGTTTCTAATCAGTCTTATCAACAATATATGACAGACCATTGGTTAAAACCATTGCATATGTCTCATACTTCTTTTAAGACGTCTAATGCTAAAGATAAGACGCAAGCTACTGGTTACGAATTAGAAGGTACAACACCACATGCAACAAAGCCTGAATTCAACAGTTGGGATACACCGGCAGCATTTATGATGACATCTACGAATGACTTAGAAAAATGGCTGAAATTACAACTAGATCCATCATCAAAATATCAAGACATTGTTAAACAATCTCATCAAACGTTAGCAAAAGCAACTGGAGAGCCTAACGCTAATGGTTATGCCTCTGGTTGGTTTACTAATGACGATGAACATATTGCCTTTCATCAAGGTACTTTAGACAATTTTTCATCATATATTTTATTAAATAACAATAAGCATTATGGCATTGTCGTATTAGCTAATCTAAACTCTGAATATATACCATCATTAATTGATCACTTAAGTACTCAAATCATTAATAATGATCATTATTCAACTGTAGAAAATGCATTGAGTCACCATAGCAATGATTTTAATATTGTAACTGTTATTGCTTCAGCCATTTTACTATTAAGTGTCACGATGATTGGTTATAGAGTTTGGCGTATTAAGCATCATGAAATCTTCATTAGAAAATTGAAATATACTTCGGTCCTTAGTTGGTTATGTATTTTCATCATTGTGATGTTACTAGTAGTCATATACTTATTACCCTATTTCATTCTTGGAAGTAATGATTGGATGTTCGTCTTTACTTGGCTACCAAATGAGATTAAGGTTGCCTTATTAAGTGTCGTATTAGCACTCTTGGCGATATTATTGCTATCTTTATTAGTATTGAATAGTGGACAACGACGTTAAAGATATCAAACTAAAACAGTTAGGCAATTATTCGACACAGTTAAGCATTGATATAGTATTATGATGACATTTCATAAATCTGTTAATGACAAGAAATGGGTTCTCCCCCAAAGTGGACTGAAACATAATTATTTTTTTAAGCCTCGCTAAGCCCAACCTGCATTGCATGAAAAAACTGGATAACCAGTTTTTTTGTGTTGGGTCCCTTCCTAGGGTGCTGTCTCAGCCTCCCCAACTTGCATTGTCCGTTGAAACTAAATGATTAGTTTCTTTTTGTTGGGGCCCCGGTCTTCGACTAGCACTGCTGCCCAACTTGCATTTCTTGTAGAAACTGTTTCACTGTTTCTCTGTGTTGGGTCCCTACCTCAGGAGTCTCGGCTTCAAAATAATTTATATTTTAAATGATTCACTTTTTATTTATCAATCCTTAAAAATAGAGAACCAAAAAAATTAAGCTCTATGTGATTCATTCAAATGATATGGATCACATAGAGCTTGTTTATTATTATTTAATTGGATTCATGCCATCTTTCCATGATTTATAAATTAAAGTGCCACCTTGAGCTTTAAATTTATCATTACTTACACCACGTTCAAATGGTTGTGCTGGTTGAATATCAATCTTAGGTTCTACACCTAATTGATTTTTATACCATTCTGCAAAGTCTGAACCTTTTACTGGTTCGTCGTCAGCAACATTGTAAATACCATTGTCAAAATTCATTGCTTGAATTGAGGTTTCAACAGCATCATCTAAATGAATAAATGACGTTACACCATCTGATAATGTCACATTGCCATCGATAAATTGATTATAAATCATACCATCTTTACCGTACCAAGTGCCTGGTCCATATAACCAACCAAAACGAAGTACAACGTAATTATCCATACGTGCAGTTTCTTCCTCTAATCCTACAACGCCATCTACAGTGATTTTTCTATCACCAGTAGCGTTGAAATCTAATGGTGTGTCTTCAGTTGCTAATCCTTCACCTGGTTCATACATAAACGCAATACTTTGAGCGATCACTTTTCGAACATTATGTTTTTTAGCAGCATCGATTAAATTTTTAGAACCTTCAACACGTACTTTAGTATTCGCTGACATATCGACATTTTTCAAATCAGTAATTTGATTAATGATAATCTCTGGTTTGAAATCAGCAAGCGCTGCATCAATTGTGTCTGCTTTTAAAATATCTCCAACATAAGATTTACAATTAACTGAATCTAATTTTTGTTGACCATTTTTAGATATCGTGAAGCCAGCAACTTCATGACCTTCTTCTTTCAATCTTTGAACTAATTTAATTCCTATTAAACCTGTTGCTCCTGTAACAAAAATTTTACTCATCATAACACCTTTTCTTTCTATTTTAGTTTACTCCGCAAAATTACTTTGTCGCTTCGTGTACATAGTCTATCGTATTCATCCATACAATGTGACCAAAAAGCTCAGAAAGTCGTTCTTCTTTTGGTAAATCCTCCACTTTAGGTGTTAACTTCAACATCGGTAGTAAATATTCATGAAAAGCAACGTTAACAACAATACCAAAAATAGCTCCTCTTAAACATGTAACTTTAGGATACTTTTCAGCTAGTACAGCATAAAACAACGCATTGGCAATTGAGAAACCATAATGTACACCCATAACTGTTAACGGAATATCATTACCATTATAGTGATACGTCGCATTTTTTATACTATCAGGAAGGTGTAATTGGTTTAACATCGTCATTGGTGGTGGCTCTTCTTCACGTTTAGGTGTACGTGGTGGAAGCAATGCTTCCCATCCCATTTTTACTGCACCACCTAAAAATCCTCCGACAATACCTGTTACGATAATTTTCTTATATGCATTCGCCATATCATTACCTCTCTCTTTCTTTATTTTATAGTTCATCAACAATTTGATAATGAGGTTGATGCTCTGCTGATTCTGGACTGATAATATCGTTATATGTTTATATTATTGTGCACCACGTTGACTTTCTTTAGCATGTACTAAATCTGTAATAAATTGATTAACCGGTGCTGCAATGTGATGTTCCTTACCTAATTTAGCTACTGCACCATTAATATAATCAATCTCAGTTTTTCGATTATTAACAATTAAATCTTGGTACATAGATGGATAATGAGGTCCTACTTTGTCATTTAAATCTATTAAATATTCAAACACTTCATCTACATTTAAATGGACATCATCCACTGTCGCCACATGTACGATTTCTTGTGTTAATTTATAAATTAATGTTTGTGCATAATCACTTTCATTAAGTGTAGCTAAATTACACTCTAATACAGCCGTTAAAGCATTAGCTGTCCCATTAACACAGATTTTCTTCCATATTGATTGGTGTAAATCTTGGCTAACGACACCATTCAAACGTGCGTTATTTAAGACTGTTACAACTTTCTCAACTTGTGGCTTAGCCTCATCAACTAATGCACCAACTTCAACAGGTCCACTACCTAATAAATGTGTATGTCCTGGACTTTCAATGCCAGCAGTCCATGTTGTGACACCTCTAACAATTTGTGATTCTTTAACATATTTATGTAATACCCGTTCATGTTTTAATCCATTCATTGTACAAACTATAATCGTATTGTCATCTATGTGAGGCGCCATATAATCCATGACACTACTAAGTTGCATTGACTTAGGAAATAAAAATACCATATCATAAATTGCATTTTCAGGGATCTCAGTTGAATGATAAATAGGAATATCTAAATTGAAATTGTCTCCATTGATTACAATATTAAGCCCTTGTTTTTTCACAGCATGTACTTGAGGCTCCCAACTATCAATTAACGTCACATCATACTCAGCTTGATATAATCTTGCTCCAAATCCACTTCCCAATGCGCCTGATCCAGCTACTGCTATTTTCATAAAAATACCTCCATTTAAAGTGTTAATTTGTTTTTAAAATACTACTTTAACTAGACAACGTCAATTTTTCATCATTAAATTGACAGAATATTCTTGAATTTGGTGACAAAATAAAGACGATGTCTCAACATCGCCTTTAAACTGATATTTATGAATTTCTTAAATTTTTCGGTACTAAGAATAAAATGACTAAAAAGCCAATTAATGCTAGTGTGGCATTAAACATAATGCCGGTAAAGCCACCTAGATGTAAATCTAAATTTGCTGCTAAGACCGTATATACCGTACTTGACACTGCTACACCAAATGCATTCCCCAGTGATGAGGCCATCTTATATACACCAGATGCCACACCAGCTTTATCATCAGGTGCACTAGCGACTGCTGTATCTGTTGATGGTGTCGCATAAAGACCTAAGCCAGCACCAAATAATAAATAACCGACAATACTAGATATGATATACCAAATATCAGGTAAGAACGTTAATGATAATAATATTAAGCCAAGTACAGCTAAGCCACTTCCTAGTAGTAAAGGTCTTTTCGGACCAAAGTTAGCTAATATTTTTTCTCCAACTCTAATCATCACTAATACAGCGATTAAATATGTTAGTGAGATATATCCCGTTTGCTCTGAATTAAATCCTAATTGTTGTTGATAATACGTGTTGATAACAATTAATGTACCACCAGCAACACCATTTAATAGAAAGTTAGAAATGGTTGCACCACTATAACCTTTATTTTTAAAAATAGAAAAATCAACTAAAGGATGCTTAATTTTTTCTTCGTAATAAACAAACGCAATAATAGATATGATAAAGACTGCAATTAAGCTAAGTATAAGTGGGGATACTAGACCAAAATTAGAAGTTTGAGTAATTACAACATTCAAGCTTAACATCACAATAACTAGCAAGATTAAACCAATAACATCAAACTTTTTAGCTTCGTTTTTCGTAGAATCATTCGGTTGTGCTTTTGTTTCAGGCGTACCTTTGATAAGCCACATCGCGAGTAACGTTAATAAAATAGAAACAATAAATATTGAACGCCAACCAAGATGTGTTGCCATTAAGCCACCAAACATTGTACAAATACCACTACCGCCCCATGAGCCGATAGACCAGAAACTTAACGCACGTTGCCTTTCTGTTCCAATATAATATTCATTAATGATAGCTAAGGTAGCAGGCATAATAAATGCTGCTGACAAGCCTTGAACGATACGTCCAACAATCAATAAGGCTGGTAAGGGTGTAATAATAATTAATATTGAGCCAATTATATTTAATGCAAGACCAATATACGTCATTTTCACACGTCCAAATTTATCTGCTAAATCACCAGCACCAACGATAAATAAACCAGCAAATAATGCGGACAAACTAACAGCAATATTAATCGTACCCACATCACTGTTATATGCTGCTTGCAATGGGACAACTAAGTTAACAAGAGATTGCGCAAATAGCCAAAAGGTAATAACACCGAGTACTATACCTAATAACAATCTATTGTTTCCTTTAAATTGTTTTGAAGTGTCCATGAATTTATGCTTCCTCCTAAATAATTAAAAGCCAAATTAATATATGATATATATTAAGACACATTATCATAATTTTGCAGAAAATTATAAATAAATACTGAAACATTTTTGTACTTTTACATTATTGTAGTAATTTTAAATAAATATTTTTTTCGTGCAATACAACTACAATTTCCGTCAAAATTATGGCCTATCAGTCAATTTTTATGTAAGCGTATGCAACATTTAAGCAACTTAGACAAAAGCATATATTTAGTTTTAGCCATTTGTAAGTGACTATCTGAATTGGGAGTGGGACAGAAATAAATTTTCTATAAAATTTATTTCGTAATCCCACCCCGGCAAGACTGACTAGGTTGTCAAAATGTTGATTTATCAACTTTTTGACAACCAGACAGTTACTGCCAAATGCTTAATTTTAAGTGTAAAATACATTTTGTCCCAGGCTCAATTCTAGTCAGTCTTACCAGAGTCAGAGTAGTACTAGGTGTACATTTTAGACAATTTATTGCTATTCACTACTTATCTCCATTTATCTTTACGTATACGTATCATTCAATACCCATCACCTACGAATTACCAAAACTAACTTACACGTTGTGGTTGATGTTTAGCACGGCGTTTAGCATTGCGAGTAGCTGGGTCCAGTCTTTTTTCTAATAAACGTAGTACAACATCAATAATAATAGCAATTAAAGCTATTGGAATAGCACCTGCTAATATGAATGTTGTACCGTCCGTGGCATTGGTACCTCGAATAACGATATCACCTAATGTTGGTGCGCCTATAAATGAACCAACTGCCACAACGCCAATGGCTACGACTAAAGCAATGCGTAAACCTCCAATAATAACTGATACTGAGAGTGGCAGTTCAATCATGCGTAATACTTGATTACGCGTCATACCCATACCTTTACCAGCATCTTTAATATTATCATCTACACCTGCTATACCTGTATACGTATTTTTGATAATTGGCAGTAAAGCATATAAAAATACTGTGACAACTACGGTTTCTGAACCTAATCCCATGACCAACATTAAAATGGCTAACATCGCAATCACAGGAACCGTCTGAATAATATTAGCAATCGTAATAACGAAACCTGACAATTTAGTATACCTTGATAATAAAATACCTATTGGAATACCAATGATTGAAGCAAATAGCACACCATAAACTGACATTAACAAATGTTTGAAAAATAGTTCCCAGAGGTAGCCGAAATTCATAACGTAATAATCAAATAATTGTTGTAATAAATGACCTTCCATGATTATTGACCACCTTTCTTACCATCAAAGTAATGGTGTTTTTTCAAGAATTCTTCTGCCACAACAGCTGGTTCTTTACCTTGACCATCCGCTTCATAATTAAGTCTCTGCATTTCTTTAGTTGAAATTTTACCAGCTAGTTTATTTATAGATTTCTTCACTTCTGGATGCTTACGCAATAATTCATTGGTTGCTACGGCACTAGCATCATACGGAGGGAAGAAATGTTTATCGTCTTTTAAGACTTTTAAATCATATGCTGCTATACGTCCATCTGTAGAATATCCTAATGCCACATCTAAATTCCCAGAATTTAAGGCATCATAGACTAAACCAATTTGCATTGGACGAATCGTACCGAAATCAAAGCCATATTCTTTCTTAAAGCCTTGATAACCATCGCCTTGGCGGTTCATCCAAGAACTATCCATTCCTAAACGTAAATCTTTACTATATTTTTCTAAATCAGATACTGTTTCTAAATGATATTTTTTCGCTGTTTCTTTCGTCACCATAAATGCATAGGTGTTAGCAAAACCATACGAATTAAAAAATGTTTGATCAAATTTCTTTTGGAAACCTTGCTGTGTCACTTCCATTGCCTTTTTCGGATCTTTAATTGGATCTTCTTTTAACGCACCTGTTAAGTCAGTACCGTTATAACGTGCGCCAGAAATATTTGCATCTCCATTCATTAATGCATTGTGTTGAATCGTACTAGATCCTAAATTATTAACTAACGTTGGTTTAATTTTCCCTTTAGTGTCATGTTCAATTAACAATCTGACCATATGCGAAATAATTTGTGATTCACTAGTGGCTACTGCAGTAATTTTAACGACATCTTCAGTTGTCTTACCGCTTAATCCTGGTAAACTACATCCAGATAATACAGTAAGAGACAAAATGAGCATGACAATCATCGTTTTAAATTTTTTCATACTTATTTCCTCCTTACTATCTAGATATTTTTAATCCTTTAGGTACTGCCCATTTTTCAATGAGTGACAGTGCGAAATCCACAATTAATGCGAGTAAAGTAACTAAGACAGCTGCACTAACTATCATCACTGGATCATATAAATTTAGTCCGTTAAATATGAAGTCTCCTAAACCACCTGCACCAACATAACTTGCTAAAGTTGCCCAACTAATCACATAAACTGCTGACAAACGAATTCCACCTAAAATGAGTGGTAAGGCTAATGGTAATTCGACATCTTTCATTAACTGATATTGTGTCATTCCCATACTTTTACCTGCTTCTTTAACATTACTATCTATGTTTTGAACGCCTAACACAGTGTTATTTAAAATTGGTAATAACACGTAAATAAACAAAGCTACAATAGCAGGTGTTTTTCCTACTCCGAATATAGGAATCATAATTGCTAACACAGCTAGCGTTGGAATCGTTTGTAAGACACCTGCCACAGTTAAAATAATGTTAGCTGTACGTTTCGTTTTGGATAATAAAATACCTAGTGGGACAGCAACAATAATGGCAATGATTAGCGCCATTATGGAAATATAAAAGTGTTCGATTGTTTTTGATACAAGCTGCCCTCCATATTCATGAAGAAATGCTCTCATAATTAATCCACCCCTATATTGTTATTCTCTTGAGTCGCTTTTTCTTGTTGCTCATTAGTCGTATATCCAAGTGATTCACCTACTGTTGTGTCATCATCTTCATTATTTCCCCAAATGGAGTCATAAACGATATCTACAACATTGGCACGTGTAATAAGACCAATTAAATGATTGTCACCATCGACAACTGGAACGTTTCTAACATTTCTTTTTAAAATTGTGCGTACTGAATCTTGCAACTTTGAATGGATATTCACTTTATAGACATCTCGTTGCATCGTATCGATTAATTCTTTATGCCCCCTAATACCTTGATTGATATCTTCAATATCTAGGAAGCCCAATAAACGTTGGTCATTACTAACAACAAAGATAGTATCAATTCGTTTTTGTCTCATAATATTAACTGCATCATTCAATGAATCATCCGCACTAATCGTAATAGGCTTAATCATCGCATCCGCAACCGTCTTTTTATTTGGTCGATCTTGGATTAATCTATTTTGACCTATAAAATCACGCACAAAATCATTAGCGGGATGCCTTAAAATATTATCTGGAGTATCAAATTGAACGACTTTCCCTTGTGACATAATACATATTTTATCTGCTAATTTAATTGCCTCATCCATATCATGTGTAACAAAGATGAAGGTTTTTCCTAGTTGCTGTTGTAATTGTTTAACTAAATCTTGTAATGTATCTCTGGTAATCGGATCAAGTGCGCCAAATGGTTCATCCATTAAAATAATGTCTTGTTCAGCAGCCAACGCTCTAACTACACCTATACGTTGTTGTTGTCCACCTGACAATTCGGCTGGATATCTATCTAAATATTCTTCAGGTAGATCTACTAATTTAATTAACTCTTTAGCCTTGGCATCTTTTTTCTCTTTTGACCATTTTAATAATTTAGGAACTAAGACTATATTTTCTTTAATTGTCATATGAGGCATTAAACCAATTTGCTGTATGACATAGCCAATACTTCGTCGCAATTCTACAGGATTCATACTACGAACATCTTTACCATCTATTTCAATTTGACCTTCTGTCGCTTCAATCATGCGATTAATCATCCGTAAAGCTGTCGTCTTACCACTACCACTCGTACCAATGAATGCGACAAACTCTCCAGATTCAATATCTAGTGAAATATTATCTACAGCTTTTTTATTACCAGCATAAATTTTAGTTAAGTTCTTAATCGTTAACATCTTCGTTTCCCCTTTCGCGTACTAAAATATGTCAACACATATACAAATAAAAAAGACCAAAACAGCATATGTTAAACAAATAGAGTCATAAGTTAAACAAGTGCACACTTTGGCCTTGGTTATGTAGAATTTTAATTTTTGTATATGAAGATGTTTCAAAGTTAGCGGATCAATTGTATGTTAAAGGATGTCCTCATACTTTGATGTAACATCTTTATATTCGACATTTAGAACTAACATACTCTATATAATCATATTAAACAGTATTATTTCACCTTTGGCAACTAAATCACTATTTCATATTTTCTAAACACTATTTTATTTAAAAATAAAATTCATTTATTTTTCATAAAATAATGTCAATCGTGTAAAAAGACTAATACAAATGTTTAATTTCTGAAATAGTGCGCGTAGTTCAGCACTAAATGTTTATCAATGATTAATCGTGCATACCTTTACCTGCTAAAATTTGATCGATATATTTTTCAACACGTTTTTTTCTTGTTTCACTGCGCTTCGCTTGTGAAATGTGATGAATATATTGACGTTGTCTACCTGGTGTCAGTTTATAAAATGATGATTCAAGTTGTGGCATTGCTTCAAAGGTTTCTTCTAATTCTTTAGGTATACTGTAATCTTCTGTTTTTTTCATTTCTACTTTTTTACCAGCTTTTTCAACTTCAATCGCTTGCTCTAAATAATACTTAATTTCAGCAGTACGGTCCTTGATTTCGTCTAAACTTGTAAAACGTAATTGTCTAGCTGCTTGAACTTTTTCAGTCTGCTGAATTAGCGTCTGATACTGGTCATCTAAAATAGCACCTTTATGAAATAATAATGCTACATAATTTTTAAAACCATGAATAAGAACTACATTTTTATTATTAAGTGTGTAACAAGGATGCATCCATTTATATGTTTCTTCGAGTTCAGTTTGTTCAAAAATCAATTGTCGTAAATATTGATATTCTTGTTGCCATTGGCTGTCTTGTTGCAAAAATGCTTCTACTTGTTGGTTAGATATTTTTTCTGACATATGCGTCACTCCACTTTCCATCTCTTAAATTATCTTTATTATATAATTATTTATTTTAAAAAACTAATTTAATCCGTTTTATTGCAAAGACACATTAAATTATATTGACTATTCATGCTATAAGCGTATAATTGTCACATATTATTTTTTCGAATTAAAGGGGAAACTGAAGGAGTATTTATGAGCAAAGAACAACAATCAAATAACGATAAAATCAATCTCTCCCAATTAGTATTATTAGGACTAGGATCACTAATTGGTTCTGGTTGGTTATTCGGTGCGTGGGAAGCATCATCCATTGCTGGTCCAGCAGCAATCATATCTTGGATTATAGGGTTTCTTGTTATAGGAACGATAGCCTATAACTATATTGAAATCGGTACAATGTTCCCGCAATCTGGAGGTATGAGTAACTATGCACAATATACTCACGGCTCTTTATTAGGATTCATTGCAGCATGGGCTAACTGGGTATCTTTAGTTACAATCATACCTATAGAAGCTGTTTCGGCAGTACAATATATGAGTTCATGGCCATGGAGTTGGGCTAAACCAATGGCACATCTCATGCATAACGGCTCTATCAGTACCATAGGATTATTAGCCGTTTATGTTATTATCATTATTTTTTCATTATTAAATTACTGGTCAGTTAAATTATTAACATCATTCACAAGCTTAATTTCATTCTTCAAACTTGGTGTTCCGACATTAACGATCATAATGTTAATGTTATCTGGTTTCGACACATCCAATTATGGACATTCAACTAGTACATTTATGCCTTATGGTAGTGCACCAATTTTTGCAGCTACAACTGCTTCAGGAATTATCTTCTCATTCAACTCATTCCAAACGATTATTAATATGGGTTCTGAGATTAAACATCCTGAAAAGAATATCGCCCGTGGCATTGTGATTTCATTATCATTAAGTGCTATCTTATATATTATTTTGCAAAGTACATTTATTACTTCAATGCCAGCATCTATGTTACATGCACATGGCGGTTGGAGTGGTATTAATTTCAACTCTCCATTTGCAGATATGGCTATTTTATTAGGTATTAATTGGCTGGCAATTTTACTTTATATCGAAGCTGTTGTATCACCGTTTGGTACAGGCGTATCATTCGTAGCTGTAACTGGTCGTGTACTACAAGCAATGGAAAAAAATGGACACATTCCTAAGTTTTTAGGAAAAATTAATCATAAATATAATATTCCACGTGTTGCCATTATCTTTAATGCCATTATCAGTATGTTAATGGTTACATTATTTAGAGATTGGGGAACGCTAGCAGCAGTAATTTCCACTGCGACATTAGTGGCTTATTTAACAGGACCAACCACAGTAATTGCATTACGTAAAATGGGACCTAAAATGACACGTCCATTCCGAGCGAAAATTTTAAAATTTATGGCACCATTATCATTTGTCTTAGCCTCTTTAGCCATTTATTGGGCGATGTGGCCGACAACTGCCGAAGTCATTTTGATTATTATTCTTGGTTTACCTATTTATTTCTTCTATGAATATCGTATGAATTGGCGTAACACGAAGAAACAAATTGGTGGTAGCTTATGGATTATTGTCTACTTAATCGTCCTATCATTGTTATCATTTATAGGTAGTAAAGAATTTAACGGCTTAAACTGGATTCATTATCCATATGACTTTATCGTCATCACTGTCATCGCCATTATTTTCTATTTAATTGGTACATCAAGTTCATTTGAAAGTATTTATTTCAGAAGAGCCAAACGTATTAATACTAAAATGACTGAAACATTAAATGAAGAAAATAATAATAACTAACAACGTTTATAATTAACTACGTTTTACCGTTAAAACATCTTCTATATCAGATGGCAGAGATTGACTGAACGACTTACAGGAGTGACGTTACGACATCATTTTATACTGATGACGTAGCTTCACTCCTTTTTCATATTTTCTTACAACAAAAAGTGAATTGAAAGATGATATGATAATAGTAAAGGAGTGATTGTATGGTTGAAATAACTACTCAAGGTGGTCTTATCTATGGTTTTACTAAAGATAATTTAGACATCTTTTTAGGCATCCCTTATGCCCATCCTCCTATTAACGAACAGCGCTTCAAACATTCAAAATTACTTAAATATTGGAATGACGCTATTGATGCGACAAATTTTAAAGCTATCCCACCACAACCATATAATAAATTAGAAACATTTTTCTCATCACAGTCACAAACGACCATTACACAAAATGAAGATTGTTTACATTTAAATATATGGAAGCAACACAATCACAAGACTAACAAGCCAGTTATTATTTATTTTTATGGCGGTAGCTTTGTTAACGGTCATGGTAGTGCAGAACTATATAATCCTGAACATGTCGTTGACAATCACGATATCATTATCATAACTTTCAATTATCGCTTAGGCGCGTTAGGATTTCTTGACTGGTCACACTTCGATAGCGCTTACCATAGTAATAATGGCTTGTCTGATCAAATTAATGTTTTAAAATGGGTCAAGCGTAACATTGCATCTTTTGGCGGAGACCCTAACAATGTCACTTTGATGGGGCAGTCTGCGGGGAGTATGAGTATCATGGCGTTGATGCGAATGCCTCAAGTTAATAATTTGTATCATAAAGCTATATTATTAAGTGGTACTTTGAGGCTAGACACGATTGAACAAGCCCAATTTAAAGCTCAGCAATTTAGACAGCTCATGAGACAGCAGTTAAATATAACAGATGTCCAACAATTAACAACCGCTAATATATTAATGTTAATGGACAACATGGATGAACTTCATGGCAAATCTAAAGGCTTAGAATTGATATATGCCCCTATTCAAACTACAGACATCTCAGAACAAACGACTTCTACTCACCCTATTGTTGTTGGTTATACGACTGATGAAGGTGATATTTATATTAAAAATGAACATAAAAAGTTATCACCTCAACGCTTTGTAGAAGTAATGGCATTAAATGATATTACCGTAGAAGCAAACCATGTTACATCTGCCAAACAACAGTCACAAGCGATCACTAACTGGTATTTTAAATATCCTGCACAACAGTTTTTATCACAATTATCAGTCAAACAATCAGAATTATGGTTGGCTGAATTTGCTTGGTATGATCAATGTAATTCGTTATTCGCCAGTGCTTACCATATATTAGATATGATATTTTGGTTCGGAAACCTGCAAATATTAACAGCACATCATATCACTGTCACTGAACCTATTCGTCACTTGAGTCTGCGCATGCAACGTGATTTAGTCCAATTTGCATATTCTGGTACTATGCCTTGGCCTCGATACACTAACAACAATCGCCATATTTATATGTAAAAGTCCTCTACAAAATGAGAGTGGGAGTACGAAATAAATTTTTAATAAAATTTATTTCGTACTCCCACCCCGGCAAGACTGACTAGGTTTGTAAAACGTTGATTTATCAACATTTTACAAAACAGACAGTTACTGCCAAATGCTTGAATTTAAGCGGAAACTCTTTTGTCCCAGACTCATCACTTTATAGAGGACTTCTATTTTATTTCGCATCTATTACTTTATGATAAATCATACATTCAAAAACTATAATCACTCAAAAAATCACTAATTTATTCTGTCATTACAATTGATTCCAGTCTATATCATCTATATTACTTGTACCAGAATTGTCTTTTTCTCTTTCTCTGACTTTATCCATTGTTCCTGTCACTTCAAGATACATCGTTTCTTGAATACTATTCCAATCTTCTTGACTAACAATTACTGCATTATTCTTTTTATTTTTCCCATTTATAAAAACCGGTTCATGATTGTTATTTACATCTTTTAATAATTGATAAAAGTCTTTCCAAGCATCAGTGGGTGTAGTAATGTTCATCAGACTAACCTCCTACATTAAGTGCAATTATTATAATATATATCAAATATTTTATTCAACTACACAAAAGTTCTCTACAAAATGAGCATGTATTACTCATCTTTATAGAGGACTTTAATTTTATTATCATGTTTGTTGTAGTGTGCCGTATCGAAGACATTAACTCAATTATATTTTTTAGCATAGTGATTGTTTTTCAAAGTGAAAATAACAATTAAACCTAATGCGCCAATAATGGCACTTGTATACGTTACTGCTTGTACTGAGATATTAGATATCACTAATCCACCAACGATACCACCGACACCAATACCTGCATTCAAGCTAGACATATTCCAACTCATGACTTGGCTTGTATCTCCTTCAACATGTTCAATGACACCACTTTGTACAGCAGGATTAGTACTCCATTGCATAATATTCCAAATAAATAAACCAATTAATAACATACCTGATCCTGGCAATAACATATTCATTAACAACATCATTATGATAAAAATAGACACAGAAATGATTAACCAACGTTTACTAGTTAACTTATCAGAGAAAATACCACCCAATGATGTTCCGATAACTCCTGCAACACCATTAACTAATAACGCAATAGAGACAAATGACATCTCGTGACCATTGGATAATATTAGCGGATTAATATACACAAATGATACTGAATTAGCCACTAATACTAGGAAAGTGATAATTAAATATTTCGCTACCTCTGCTGGTCTTAAAATTTTAGATGTCACATTATTATCGTATGTCGGTTGCGCTTGATTGATATGTGCGGCAGACAATTCTTGTTCTTTAGGTAAGAATATCGTCATCAATCCACCTACAAGAATACTCACAATAACTAAAAAGACAAAGGTATAACGCCAGCCTACTAAATCTCCAATCATCGTACCAATTGGCACACCAAACACGTTAGCACCACTAAACCCTGTATATACTAAACCAATCATCTTACCTCTATTTTTCGGAGCAGTTAACATCGCTGTCAGTGCTAACACTTTAACAATGATTAATGCCGCAGCTGCTGATGAAATGATTCGTCCGATTACTAGGATGGTAAAGTTTGGTGACACAGCAATAATACCATTTCCTATAATAAAAATAACTAGTGTCCATAATAAGACAGGTCTAGAAGCAAAACGGTTGGTTAGCTTCACTAATATCGGTCCACATATAGCAAAGGTTAGTGCATACATCGTCACTAATTGACCTACAACCGCTTCAGAAACATGTAAATCATGACTCATCAAATTCATAATACCTGCAACCATCATTTCAACCATACCTACAATAAAGACACTTAAAATAAACGTAATAATACGCATTATCGACATGTTTACGTCTCCTTTCTTAAATTTTGCTAATAACTTATTTCCCAAAAATATTAGTCTTTAATATTTTTATAACCGTTCTATTATATAACATTTAGTAGTCAATTTCTGTATTTTTATACTGAAAATATTGCAAATTAAAGTACTTTAAATATGAAGTACTCCCAATTTATCACCTTTGAATGACTTAAACTTACGCTCTGCTCACTAAAAATCCAATCATTAATGTCTCTGTGACTATCGCTTCAAATAAAAAATCCATAGCTTTCTTTTGTGAAAGCTACAGATTATAAAGCTTCATTCCAAGTTACCGCTTGAATCCTAACACATAATTATGTCACGATTTCAAAGCATCATATGCTCTAATATAATGTACCCAATACCCTTTGGCATCACCATAATAGTTAATGACGCTTTGGATATCTATTGAAGTTGATTGATACAACGCCTGAATTTTATCATTTAATACTTTTTCATTATCAGGAAGATGTTCCATAAAACCAAGACCTCTTAGCATAATGAAGGTAGCACTCCACTTACCAATGCCTTTTATAGTCAGCAATTTATCTTTGACTGCGTCATAATCCCCTTGAGCTAAATCAAACCCATTTTCATGTGCGAAGAAATCAATCACATTTTTAAGATAAGTCGCTTTTTGATGATTATGAATAACCTGTTCGATATCTTCAACAGAAATATGCTTAATGCTAGTTGCTTGTGGAAACGCGATATAGCTTTTATTATTATATGCTATTTGACCCCCAAACGCTTTAGCGAAGTTTTGTTTCATTTTTTTAGCTAAAGGCATAGGCGCTCTTGTTGATAATATCGCCCAGCAAGCATTTTCAAAAGCACTGAGAAATTTCACTTGATGATAGCCATACAAGTCATCAAGAATTGGTTTGAATAATGGATCTTTATTACCCAGTTTATAAAAATGTTCTAAATCATCATCCATACTCAAAAAGAAGCGAAGACGTGCTACTACATGCTGCTCAACTTTATCATTGATATCTTCTTCAGAGTACAATGTATATGCTAATTTTGGAGCGTCGATACTTCCTATAGATTTAAGGGTAAACACAAAATTTTGATGCGCTATTTGAACACCTTTAGTTAGCGACTGTTTAGTTATATCCTGTTCATCGTCAGCAGGCTTAAAACCTTTTAAAAATGCCACACTTTTATTGAAATCAAATGGCTGCTTAGGAAATATATAACCTTCTTTAATATCAGACATCGTATCACCTTCTCCAATTTTATATAATGCAATGTTATTCTTTAAAAATTAACTATTTTATAATATTCCACCAAGGTATTTTCATAATCAACCCTTCTTCTAATGGCGTCCACTTCACTATCGAGCTTAAAAATTCAATCTAAAGATAGAATAAAGCAGTCTGGATAACATTCCAAACTGCTTGTTCTTGTCATATCATTAAACCACTTCAGAACCATGTCAAAAAAACGATACGCTATTATGATTCCTTAACATCTGTATTACGTGAAATCAGTTGGTCTCTAGCATTAAAGAATTGGCCATAACTTAAATAGGTCGCAATTAATGCTGACATAATCGTTGCTGTCGTATGAATAAAGACCACTAACAATTGGAATTTAATTGCTTGTAATGGCGGCACGCCACCAATAATTAAACCAGTCATCATACCAGGAATTGATACTAAACCATATGTTTTCACTGAATCTATCGTTGGCACAATAGCCAAACGAATACTTTCGCGAATCGCACCTTTAGATGCTAATTTAGGTGTTGCTGCTAATGATAGCTTAGACTCGATTTCAGTTCCTTCTTCTACAAAGGCATGATTTAAGTTTTGATAGGCTAGATTAATGGCAATCAAACCATTATTAGCTAACATACCACCAATTGGAATCACTTCATTGGCTGTAAAATGAATGGCACCAGTTGCAATCGTTCCTGCTAATGGTAAAGCCGTACCAATAAAAATAGCCGTAAAGGAAATCCAAAAGACATGATGCATAATTGGTGATGAACGACTAATTGTATTCCATGAAGCATTAATAATAATGACTAAGACACATAGAATAAGTAACCATTTATCATTGATTTTAAAGATGTAATGTAATAAGAAGCCTAAGATGACTAATTGAATGACTGCTCTAATCGTAGCCACCACTAAATCTTTAATAATATGTAAGCCTTCTTTGTACGATATGAAAATAGGTACAATTAATAATAGCGCTGTTAGACAGAGTGCTGTATTACTCATGATGTTTCAGCTCCTCTACTTTTGAAATTTTACCGTCAACAATCGTCATGAGTTTTTGAAAATGTCGCATACTTTGATCATCACTATGTGTAATCCACATGATTGCTACATCTTTATCCGTAGCTAATTTAAAAATGATATCTTCAATTATTTCTTTGTTATGTACATCTAACGCGCTTGTTGATTCATCTAATAGTAACAAATCCGGTATATACATTAACTGTCTCGCAATAGTAATTCTTTGTCGTTCTCCACCTGACATATGTTCTATTTCAGAATCCAAATCATAATGACTCAATCCCACATCTTTAATTAATTGCTTAGCACGTTGCTCATCAAATGAATCATTACGTGCAATGCTAGGGAATTTCAAATTATCGCCAATCGTTTGGCCAAACAAAAAACTATTTTGCATTAAATAGCTAATATGTCGTCTTAATTCTTCAGGATTATAATCACTAAACGCTTTGCCTTTAAAATAAAGTTCCCCACTTGTCGGACTTATCAAGTTACATATTTGCTTTTGCAAAGTACTTTTCCCACTACCTGACGGCCCAACAATAGCAATCGTTTCTCCTTTATCTATTTGTAAATTCATTTTGTCGAGAATTGTCCTGTCTTCTGCTTGATAAACAAGATCTTTTATCTCTAATAACATTTCCTTCACTCCTTTTCGCCCTATCCTGTACCTTATTCCCTATTACCACAATTTAATAACCTTTTTGCTAAAAATTTATCAAAATTTAATATTAAATCGTTTATTAGTGATGCTAAACTTTATTCACAACAAAATAAAAAAGCCTCTAACCCACTCAAGAGTTAAAGGCTAATTAATGATTCAAGCTTACCACATCATTTGGTTATACACGTCATCATTAAGTGAGCGTACAATTTCAGTGACTAGCTTAACTGAATGATTGTAATCATCAACATTCAATACAGATACATTTGAGTGCATATAACGTAATGGCACACCAATTGTAATGGTTGGAATACCTTCATTTGCGACGTGAATACTACCGGCATCTGTACCGCCACCAGGTGTTGTATCCCATTGCACATCAATATGGTGCTTATTAGCGACTTCTTTAATATGTTGACGGAAACCTTGATGTGCGATACTTGTAGCATCCATCATAATCACTAATGGACCTCCACCTAGTTTACTATCACTCGTTTGTCCTGACATTCCAGGTGTGTCGTAAGCAATGCCCACATCAACAGCAATGGCTAGATCAGGTTTCACTGTGTTAGCAGCAACTTTAGCACCTCTTAAACCAACTTCTTCTTGTACAGTCGCACCAGAATATAAATCAATATCAATTTGATCATCTTTCAATTGATTTAAGACATCTATCGCAAGTGCACAGCCATAACGATTATCAAATGCTTTGGCAGTTAAGTATTTATCATTGGCCAACACTTCAAATTCACTATACGGTGTTACCATATTGCCTAATTCGACACCAGCTTTTTCAGCTTCTTCTTTACTATTAACACCAATATCGATAAACATTTGTTTAATATCGATCGGTTGCTTACGTTCTTCAGCAGACAAGACATGTGGTGGTTTAGAGCCAATAATACCTCTAATTTCTTTACCGTCATCAGTTGTAATCGTTACCTTTTGAGACAACATTACTTGATTCCACCAGCCACCAACAGTGTTGAAGAAAATATAGCCATCTTTATCAATCTTAGTGACGATAAATCCGACTTCATCCATATGACCAGAAATCATAATAGAATGTTGACCATTTCGTGCATTTCTTTTACCGAAAATGCCACCTAATTTATCTTCCACTATGCTATCACTAACCGGTTCAATATAGTCACGCATGAGTGATTTAACTTGCATTTCATATCCTGCAATACCATTAACATCTGTTAACTCTTTTAAAAGTTTTACTGAATGATCCATACCGTTTCATCCTCCCAATATCATTATGTTTCTATTGTAACATTGACACTCATTTTGTCGTCTGATTTACACATTTATTTCCCCTTTGTATAACAAATTACACTTTAAAATAATAACTATGAAAAAAATTTCGTTTTAGCAAAATATATTAATAACACCATCTTTAACTAAATGATATAATTTGATTAAACACTAATTATTGAGAGAAGGCGACTCCTTTGAAAAAAATAACTACGCTATTCATTATAATGATCTTATCAGTTGTAACCTTAACAGCTTGTAGTAAAGAACAAACGAAAACATACGAAGGTGATATCAATGGTAAACAAGTGATCACTACCCTAACATATAAAGGTGACGACTTATTAAAACAATCAACCATTGGTACCGTTAAATATGATGATTTAGGTATTGATAAACAAAAAGCTAAAAAATTATTTGCTAAAAATGAAAAAGCTTTTAAAAATTTAAAAGGTACAGATTATAACGTTGATTATAAAAAGAATAAAGCTGTAGAACATATCGATGTTGATTTTAAAGAAGCAAATATTAAAGAACTTAAAAAACGTTTAGGTTATGTATCTCCATCTGATGACGATAGTAAAATTAGTTTCGAAAAAATGGAGAAACAACTCAAACGTAGTGGCTTAACTGAAAAAAGCAATATGAACGATAATTAATATTATGACATAATAAATAGGAAGTTCTAACGTAGTGATTACTGCGATAGAACTTCCTTTGTTATAGTTAACTTGTTAATTTCAATTTGTAATCATGAATCGTTTGTAATTCGCCATCCATTTTACGATAAATAATGTGATCTTCTGTTATATCGGTTGGACTTGATACACCGACTGCTGCAGCAATGTTAAACAAGCCTTCATGTAAACTTGTCACATAATTTGTCACACGATATTGCTTTTCACCAACGATTAATGCTTTTTCTTTTTTCGGATCGGTTGTGGCAACACCCACGGGACACGTGTTCATATGACATTGTTGACTCATAATACATCCAACACTAATCATCATGCCACGAGCAATATTAACAAAATCGGCACCTAAACCTAGGGCAATCGCAATCTTGTCTGGCGTCACTAATTTACCAGACGCGGCAAGTTTAACTTTATCGCGTACACCATATTTTTCAAGCATACCTGCTACAATAGGTAATGCTGTAAATAATGGTAATCCAACACTATCTTGTAGTTCTTGGAATGTAGCACCCGTACCACCTTCACCACCATCTATAGTAATAAAGTTAGGGTACTTATCTAATTTAACCATCGTTTGTACTAACGTTTCAATTTCAGCCACTTTACTGACCACGATTTTAAAGCCAACAGGTTTTTGACCAATATGTTGTAATTTATCCACGAAAGTCATTAAATCTTCGGCATTATGAATAAATTCATAACGGTTAGGTGAATTGATCGTTTTATATGGTTCAACATTACGGATTTTGGCAATTTCTTCATTCACTTTTTCCGCTTCCATATGACCACCACGTGTCTTAGCACCTTGCGCGAGTTTCAATTCAAAAGCACGTACATTGTCCATTTTTGCTACGTCGCCAAATAGTTCATCGCTAAAGTTACCCGCTTTATCTCTAACACCAAATAATCCAGGTCCAATTTGGAAAATAATATCCCCGTTACCTTTCAAATGATATTCTGATAAACCACCTTCTCCAGTGTTCATCCATGTACCCGCTTTGGCCAAACCTTTAGATAACGCTGTGATAGCATTTTTACCTAAAGCACCGTAACTCATGCCAGACTGTCCAACTAAGCGTTTCATTTTAAATGGATGTTGTAAATTCGGTCCTAAAATAATAGCATGGTCATCACTTAAAAAGAATGGATCCACTTCCATTGGTGCACGATACTCTTCACGACTAAATAAACGTTCATTGGCAATTTTATAAATAAACGTCGAAATCAATGTGTTATTATCAATTGCTAATTCATGACGTTGCATTGGAAACATCGTATTTTGTATATAAAAACCATCTTCATAATTCATTGTTGTACCAAAACTTGTCATACGAGAATTATATTTGCCCGCTAAAACGATATGTTTATACTCATTACGAGAAAATGGTTTCCCATCATTGTCTCCTGAGAATAAATACTGACGTAATTCTGGTCCTATTTTTTCTGATATATATCTAATACGTGCTAACAATGGATAGTTTCTAAGCACACTATGTTGCGACTGTCTTTTATCTTTTATAAGCCAAATTAGACCTATAACCATAACAGTTAATAAAAAGCCAACAACCAGAATGTTAACTATAAATTGCATGACTGTAAGGAACGCCATCACAATTCCCTCCCCCAAAATTTTCAATTCATCACTATGATACACCTTACACAACAAAATACAATGAAAGCGATTAAATTTTTATGATTATTTTTATTGTCGACAGTCATTTTTATGTATAATGCATATAATTTCTCGATATTACATGATAAAGTAACGATATATAACTTAAATTTAAGAGGTGCACAATGTCACATCCACATAAATCCAAGCAGCAAAGTCTATCACCATCTTCACGACTTTATAAACGTGACTTTTTCTTTATAATCATTTATATTGCATTGCTTATCTTAGTGCCAATTATTGTTGTTTTTGGAACGTTAGGGTTAACTGCAGCAATTACACAACAACCGCCAAATGATTCATTATTTCCAATTACTTTAAGCGTCAGTATATTAATAGCGCAAGTTATCGCACTAGTCATTTTTTATAAAATGCATCAATCATATGTTAAATCTTATTTACAACAACAAGTGATGCACAGTCGTATCAGCCATACTAAGTGGCGCCTTGTCATAGTCACGCTCATCGTCATTGCAATATTAAGTGTCATTCAGTTATTATCTCAATTCTCGCCAATACACATTCTTGATTTATCTACAACTTCATATGCATCAGTCATCATGCATTCTAAATTAGCAATGCTTGCCGTAGGTCTATCTACCATCATTGTCAAACCGATGCTCGATCAACTCATTTTCCGATATATATTCATTCATGAATTAGCTAAAAAGTTTCCTTTACGTCTGATGATTGCTTTATCCATACTCTGTGAAGTCGTCGTTCAAAGCTATCATGTCGATTCAATTGTTGATGTCATACCTTGGTTGATTATAGCTAGTGGCGCAACATATCTTTACATATCATCTCATTACAATCTCATCGTTAGTTATTACTACCAAGTGTCGATTGAAATTTTCAAATTAATACTACTTTTGATTGTGCTTCGCTAATCAATTATAGCTATGCAAATTAGACGTTGATACTAGTAGTCAATCATTAACATTCAGTTGATATAAATATAACAATCAACGTTAAAAAAACGCTTATCACTACGTTCCACATCATGTGTTGGTAGTGATAAGCGTTATTTTTGGTTCTTTATCAAATAGGACTGTTATCCCATTTTGTCAGATTCTTCACTTTTCATTCCTCATTCCTAAAAGCACATGAACCTTACTTTGCCATTCTACTAAATTCTATTTATGATCAATAATATTTTTGTTGTACGTCAATAATTCACCGTCTTCAGGTGCTACGACTCTGTTAGATAAATCGTGATCATCTAAAAAGGCACGTAAATCCTTACGAGATAGCGCCCAATGATTGACTGCTTCCATATGCACAACAGCAATCTGAGCTAATGGCAATGTTTGCGCAACTTTTAAAATGTCTTGTTCATCCATCACCAGTGGTCCACCTTCATAAAACTGATTAGCACCACCATTTAACACAACGACATCTGGTGTATATGTTTTAAGTGCTTGTTCCACACCATCAAACCATACCGTATCTGCCGCTATATATAACGTTGGTTCATCTTCATGTTTCAATACAACGCCATGGACATCACCAGTCATTTTAAGTATGTCACCATGACCATGTTGTGCTTCTGTTTTATACATTTCAACCTCACCTAAGTGTGTCACTTCATTAAAGACGGACACATTAGTGAAACCATATTCTTCGACTTCTTTAGCATCATGTTCGTTTTGTGTATAAATTTTAATATCTTTTGGCAATACTTCTACTGCTTTGTTATCAAAATGATCAACATGTAAATGCGTGAGTAACACAACATCTGTTTGTTCTAGTATATCTTCGATTGACATGGGTAACGCTACTAATGGATTAAACTCATCTTGTCGTGGTGAATTAGGAAATGGTGCGAGTGTCCCTTTATCACTCAACATTGGATCAACTAAAATATGTTGTCCTGCGTACTCAATGATAGCTGTTGAATTTCTTAAATGTCTAATATTCATGACAATACCCCCGTAAATTAGACTATCATTTATCATAGACTAATTATTATTTATGCATAATACATATATAGTATACCTTTTTACAACTTATAAATAACGCAATCTGTTTGAAAACATTATTTATTAAATCAATCTAGTCAATCGTCTTCTTCCAACTATCATCACTTAACATTTCACCTGGCCATGTATAAGCCATAACACCACCATCGATTCTAATCGTTTCACCTGTGATAAATGAACTATCATCTGACGCTAAAAATGCAACAAGTTTCGCGACTTCTTCCGGTCTACCTAAACGTCCAAGTGGTGTCATCCATTTTTGATTTTCTCTAAATGTTCGACCTGCTTCGTCCTCAGCGGTACCTGTCAATTCATCTACTAATGGTGTTTCAATTGTTCCAGGTGCAATCGCATTCGCACGTATACCATCTCTACCATATTCAATGGCAATAGATTTTGTGAAGTTAATGACTGCTCCTTTAGCTGCATTATAACCAGAGCGATTTAAATCTGCTGCTTGTCCTGAAAATGAAGCAGTATTAACAATAGCGCCACCTTGTGTCATCATTAATGGTAGTAATAATTTTGTCATTAAAAATGTACCACGCATATCTACATTCATGATTTTGTCATATACCTCAATCGGATATTCATGAATTCTGCCTGCAGCATTATCAACACCTGCATTATTAAATAATACATCAACGTGACCATAACGACGCTCAACTTCATTGACAAAGCTTTCAACTTGTTGATCATCTGAAACATCCACATTATACGCTGTTGCTTGTCCACCTTGTTCTTTAATATCTTCAACTGTTTGTGCTAATTGATCTGAAATATCTACAGCTAAGACATGCGCACCATCAAGCGCTAACTGCATAGCAGAGGCTTGTCCAATGCCAGTACTTGCACCAGTTACAATAGCAATTTTATTTTCTAAACGTTTCACGCAACAACACTCCAATTTATGACTTATTTTAATACTCACATGTTCTGTTCCACTATATTCATACTCTTAAACGTCCTTGCTAAAAGTAGCTCAATAATCCAAGCGACATATGGCTCAATTAAGCATCAATAATTTAAAGTTCTTTTCCGAATCGGACTGATATACAATTATTTATTTTTGTTTATTAGTCTTAAAATTTAGAGAACCTAATTTAACAGACACGACCCAATTGTCAATTTATGACAGTGAGTCGTGCCTTATTCAACTTATCTATTTTGTCTACTAATAGTAGCTAGGGAACAAGCAGAAATTTATTTCGTAGCTCCAAAGTCGCAGTCACATCTTAATAGAATTGTTCGCCAATAATATTAAGTCTATTCCAACTACTGATTTGATTAATAATAAATACGAGTTCAATGATTTCTTTTTCACTATAAAATTCTTTTAATGATTCAAGAATATCGAACTTTTTAAATTCTTTTACCGTATTTAGCTTTTCAGCAAATTCTAAAGTTATACGTTCTTTATCTGTAAATAAATCTAAATGATTATAACTACGTACTTCATCTATTTTCATTTGAGTCACGCCAAGTTCTTTTAACTCTTTTTTATGCAAATTAATGCAATAGTTACAGCCATTAATTTTTGAAATTAGCAATTTAATTAATGCTGCTAATTCATCACTGACTGTACATTGGTGAATATGTTCTTCACCTTGATTCATGATTGACATGATTTCTGTATTACCTTCTGTATAATGATATGTCATTTTAATCACTCCTTGTTTCTTTCTACAAGCCTAAAATATCGTAATAATTACTATAAATCTATACACATATATAACAATTAATAAAACTGTAAAAACTTCTTTTAAAAAAGTAATTATTACGATGACTTACTCTACCCCTTTTCTATCATTTTAGTCACTTTTTTATAAAATTTATTCTTAAAAACGATTTTGGAGTGTAAGCGTTATACAACCTATATTATAGGGGATTAGCGAAGTCGATGATGACTGACTACTATGGCTGCTTGTATGTCAGCGATTTATTTGTTCAATAATTGTTCTACCGCTTCAGCAACTTGTTTAGGTGATTGTGGGTTCTGTCCGGTAACTAGTCTGTTATCTACTTTGACGTATGGTCTAAATGGCACAAGTGCTTTACTATAACGCGCATGATGTTTTTTTAATTCACTTTCCAATTTAAAAGGAACGAGATTGTTACGATTAGCTAATATTTCTTCAGTATTTGAAAATCCAGTTACATGTTTACCATCAATAAAATATTTACCACTATCCATAGTGACATTTAATAACGCTGACACCCCGTGACAAACAGCTGATACAATGCCACCTTGTTTATAAATGGTTTTAATTGCCTGTTGAATCGCGTTATTTTCTGGGAAATCAAACATCACACCGTGACCACCAGTAAAGTATATAACATCATAATGCTCAGGAACTGCTTCACTTAATGGTTTAGAATTAGCTAGCATCGTCATAAATTGCTCATCTTGATAATATTGTTTAGTCACTTTGTCTAACATTAAGCGACCTAAGCTAACTGGATCAATAGGTGTGTGACCACCTTGAATACTAAAGACATCAATATGATGATCACTATTGTTAAAATGATCATAAAAATGTACTAATTCACCTAACCATAAACCTGTTGACTTAGTCGTACCTTCAAAATGGTCATAACTTGTATCAACAATCATTATTTTTGCCATTGTCATCGCTCCTTGTTATCAATTTTAATCATTCAACACTTTACTTATACCCTCTTCAAACGTCGTCACTTTAAAATCTGGAAATCTTTGTTTAAATTTATTAGATTTAAAAATGTTGTCATATCGATATCTTGGTAATAATTCCATCAATTCTTTAACTGGCTGACTAAAGCGGCTAGCTATTTTAAAGACCCACATAGGTAGCACCGTATAGTTAATTGTTTTGTTTAAACTATTTTCCGCTATCGTAATGATTGTTTCATAAGTCACACTTCTATCTGTAGGTAAATGCCACGTCTGACCATAGGCATCTGGAGTATTCGCTAATAAGACAATGGCTCTACTTGCATCTGGTGTCCATATTAATGTACGTAAGACCTTATCACTGACAGGAATAAAAGCACGTTTGCCTGCTTTAATACGATTAAAAACTAATGAATTCGTAAAACTTTGTGTCTTATCTGGACCGTAAAATTCAGGTGCTCGTGCTATTAATGTAGTTAGCTTATGATTGTTCATTGCCTCAAGTAATTGTTGTGCCATATGACCACGCACTGTTGATTTACGTCCGACTGGATGGAATCGGCTATTTTCTACCTGAGCGTCAGCGTTTTTATCATACATATACGTATTATCAAAAAATGCTAATTTACTATTTGTCGTTTCACAAGCCTTAATAACATTGTCTAACATGATTGGAAAGCGTTCCTCCCACATTGCTGAATCAGCTGGCATACCTACTGCAAAATAAACGATATCACTACCAGAAATCGCTCGTAATGTGTCTTCGTAGTTCATCAAATCGGCTGCCACTAATTCATCCGTATCATGAATTTTCTTCGGCTTTCTACCCACTAAACGAATATCCTTGGTATAATGACGATAAATTTCGTCAGCAATTTCGTGACCTATTTGTCCATTACTTCCTAATACAGTTTGCATTATATGTTCCTCCATCTATTTATGGTATAACTTCAAAGTTAACTCATTATCCCGAAATATTGACTCACAACACAGACTGCTCAGTCGATTATTTTTGTTAACTGACATGTTATTGGGATTACACTTAAAATCACATTTATGGTTTGTGAAAAAGTGAACCAACCATCTTGAGCTGATTCACTTTTAAGTAAAGTTTATATTTTTAATTTCAAGATAACTTTATTTATTACACTGGTCTTACTGTAATTTCATTAACATTGACATGTTTCGGTTGTGTTAAGGCATAAAGTACTGCTTCTGCAATATCTTGTGGTTCTAATTTCTTACGGTCTGTTGGATTATAAGCAGCCGTAATTGCTGTATCAACCATACCTGGTGAAATACTTGTTGCTTTAACGCCTGTTTTGGCTAATTCTTTTTCTAAGCCTTGCGTAATCGTATGAATAGCCGCTTTTGTCGCACTGTAAATCGCACTAGATTTCGTCACTTCAAACCCTGAAATAGATGCGATATTAATAATATGACCACTAGATTGTTCAAGCATATGAGGTAACGCTGCTTGGGTTGCATATAGCGTTCCTTTGATATTAACATCAATCATACTGTCCCATTGCTCAACTTGATAGTCTGTAATTTTAGAAGATAGCATTTGCCCTGCACTATTAACAACAATATCCAAGCCACCAAACGTTTCTTTAGCAATTTGAATCAATTCATCTACACTATCTTTATTCGTAACATCTGTTGGTACAACTTTCACTTTATCTTGTGATAATTGATTAGCAACACTTTGTAATTTGTACTCGTTACGTCCCGCAATCACTACTTTAACGCCTTCTTCATGTAACATTGTTGCAATTGCTTCTCCGATACCACTACCTGCACCTGTAATGACTGCGACTTTATCTGTTAACATTGCCATAGTTATCTTCTCCTTTGTTTAAAAAGTATAAAAGTTTCTATACTTTAAATTGAACAATTAAGTTATTTGTTATGTGTTAGAGTAACATAATTATTTTGTCGGTTATACTAAACAGACTTTGACAGGGAAAGAATCGAGCATTACCAGATAGAAAATAGTTATTATAATGATGCTGTGAAAATGAAAAATTGTGTAGTTTTAATATGTGTAAACCAATGACAGCAGTATGGCTTTCTGTCATTAACTTTAGACAAATTAATTTTATTTTTAAAAATATTTAAAAAGTGTAACTTCATCATTGTAAAAAATGAAAGTTAGTTATAAAGTTAAATATACGTATCATATTTGGGCATATGATAAAAGGAGGGTATCAACATTGACTTATCACGATCGCGTCTTAGCGCTAAGAGCTGAAAGTAAACGTACAGCATTTGAATTTCGTTTCGAAGATTTATTTACGAACGAAGAATGGTTAAATATGTCAATTGCTGACAGACAAAAAGCTGAAAAAGCATTCCGTCACGAAGTTGCTAAAATGGACGATGTAAGAATGCCATTTTCTAGCGCACATGATGCACAAGTTAAATTATATAATGTCGTTTACGCATATAATGGTATTAAACGAAACTTTAAACAAGTTGAAAATGAAGGATTTTAAGTCATATTAACTAAATATAGTTGTCTTTTTCTCAAATTGGACTGATACATAATTATTCACTTTTTATTTATCAATCCTAAAAAAGATAGAAAATCATGTAACTTAAGTCATCATTTAAAATGAACATACTAAAGCCCACATCCAACACAGGATGTGGGCTTTGTCGTTCCAGATTTGTGGGGAGTTAGGGTTTACTTAATTAAAGGGGTCTGCCCTCAATTGCTCACCAACGAGGGCAAGTTACATCACAATAACTTTACTTCTACAATTTGTCGTGATTAGGGGTCAAATCAATGACAAATTTCCTAGCTTGCAACTAGGGACTTACGTTCCATTGCATAATGATATAAACGTTCTGCATCTATATATGGCATAGAATCAATAGTTAGATATCCTGCTTTGATATCTCCAATTAACCCTTGACTTATACCAGTGTGAACGTAAATATCATAGCAACTTACATCTGAGAAAATTAAAGTTTCAATTTCTTTTCTCATATCAATCACTCCAATATTTATATAATGTTTTTATATAAACTCTCTCGTCTCTCTACATTTCTTATATTACATGATTTATAAAATAAATAAAGGGATTTGTGATGTTTTTCACAAATTTATCACTATTTTTGAAAAATATAGCATTAACGAATTATATGTAAGTTTAATTTAAATAATAATATGGTAAAATAATACTGTTCTTTAGACATTAAAAGCGTCTTATATGACACAAAGTGTTTCACACACTAAGTACATATAGGACGCTATTTATATTATTCAATTGCACTTGAATGCCAGTTATGCATTTTCTTAATCAATCAAGTGAATAAGACAGACATCAATTTTATAGAAAATTTATGTCGTAACCCCACCCCGGTGAGATTAACTAGATTTGTACAACGTTGATTTATCAACTTTTTGAAAACTAGACACTTACTGCCAAATACTTACTTTTAAGCGCAAAGCGCTTTTTATCCCAGTCTTATTAAACTATTATTGTTTTTTGTACTCCTCATTTACCTTCTCAACTTTATCTCCAATTTTCATTTTATTAATAGTTAACTTTTCACCATCAAGTTTGTATTTCAATTTCAATTCCATACCACTATCGCTTGATCCTTCAAATGACCCATCATCTTTAAAAGTCATGATATTCTTATTTTTATCGACAGTACCATTTATAGTGGTAGGACTGCCTGTAAATTCACTTGTCATTTTCACCTTATCATCTTTTACTGTTATTGTTTCATCACCTTCCTTGGCTTTATATGTACCTTCTAGTTTATTACCACACGCAGCTAATACAAAAAGCAAACATAAACTTAACGCTAATAATTTCTTCATATTATTACTCCCCTAACATTTATAAAATAATTTTTTGTTAGACTGAAGTTGTTAAGTAGGTAGTGTTAAAAATTAATGATTAATATTAAGAAATGATACACACTACATATTTAAAACAACAAAAGCCCACCACTCACCTCATTATAAATAAACACAAGGTCATAAAATGTCCTCGAGGGAAATAATGTTAAGGATGATGTTTAAAGATTAATCAACAGTCTAAGTATTACAGTTAACTAAAAAACATCTCAGTCATGATTTCAATTTCACGACCGAGATGTTGATTGTATAGAAACAATTACGAACTATATATTATCATTGCTATGCTCAAAATTTGAATATATTTTTTATCTTTCTATATTTTGTCCTTGTATATGATTTGCTAGGTTAGCAAACTTAATTTTTAATGATGCGCAATCATTAAAAATGGTTGATGAATCCATGACTTGAAAATGAATATGCGGCTCTGAAGAGTTACCAGAATTGCCGCATTTTCCAAGAATAGTTGATTCATTTATTTTTTCACCAGGTGAAACTAAAATTGAATGCTGTTTGAAGTGAGCAATTAAACTATACTCATTTTCATCATGTCTAATTATTACGTAATTTCCAAAAGGATGATCAGTATCAGTCTCACCTATTTTATTATCTTTCATGGTACTTCTTGTATCAACAACTATTCCTTTTTGAGGCGCTAATACATTTTCTCCATATGCATAGTAGTCTTCGTTAGTTTCACCTTTATTAAAGTAACTCTTATCTTTCTTTGCAATTACTAGATCGAAGGCATATTGTTGGCTTAATACATCATTATGGTAATTCAATAATTTATTATTTCCACCCCATATGATCGTCCATATTTTATCTATAGGCATATAATATTTTAACTTAGTAGACTTATCTTTATTTTTTGGTGTAAACTCACCTAAATATAATCCAACTATTTCATTATCTTTATTAATTGTTATTGAGATGCCTTGTGAGTCTTTATTACTTACAAAGACACAATATTTTATATCATTATTTATAAAAGAAGAAAATAATTTATGTTCTTTAGATTTATAACTATATATCACTTTTTTAAGTTCTTTCCTGCTTATAGCTTCACGAAATTCTTTTGAAAAATTTTTATATAAATATTTATACTTGTTTTCTTCAATACACTGAACAAATATATTTTCAATATTTGTCAATATTATCGCTCCTATGCGTGATTAATTTGTAATATATCTATAAATGTCATCTCTCACTGCTGTTTCCATTGCTAAATTCATAGTAACTACATTACTTCCATTTGGCATAACATCTTGTTTTTCTGAACCTTTAATATATTCCGCTTTACCTAAATAATAAAAATATTTACCGTCATCATCTTTCTTTTGAACAAACACATGCATTTCAATATCATTTTCTTTATGCGTCAAAATATTTTTCACTTCAGAAGAAGCTAAAGTTCTATTTGATTTTGTATACCATTTCAACTCATCTTGACTCAAGAATTCATCTTCATATTTTGTACTATCACTAATATTTTCATGCTTATCATATGTTATAAAAATAGGTAGTTGTTTGTCATTTATCATATAACCCATAATTACTGAAGAATGATCTTTATCCCAATTAAACAGCTTACTAAAATCTTCTCTTGAGTACTTATTATATAAAATAACACTGTTTTTACCATGCTGATATTTATCATTATTGTAAAATGCTAATTGTATTAAATCATCAATAAGTATTTTAAATTCTCTTTTTCTCATAGCTTGTTTGAATGAATCTTTCAAAGCTACTTCACTGCTTGAAACTTGAATTAATGGTTCACCATATCTTTTACCGATTGCTGAATCGTAAAAACTATAGTCTAAAATCCTCAACGATGTTCGTATATCTTCAATTGTTATATCATCATTTTCCCGTAGCATATTTTTATCTAATTCATCAATATTCATCGTTTCATTAGTCAATATTTCTTTGAGCACTAAAATATCCACTCTTTTTAAACCTGGTGAAATTTGTCTTGAAAAGAATGTTAAATTTTTAAACTCATTTTCATTAAATATTACATCACTCTTCTTTTGCTTAAACAAAAACTCATAATAATTTTTATACTTTGAAAATATTACACTTGGATCTATCGAGTTTTGCCTTACAAAATCCATTAACAATGGCATACGTCCTAATCTTCTTTCTACTTCTTCATATGCTTGTAAAATTAATTTAGGTTGATTTAATTTCACTGCTTCAAGAGATTCATAGATTTGTTTTTTAGCAACTTCTTCAAAATTAATAGTAGATACGCCATTTAATGTATTATTATTGGTTAAGAATTTTTTATACTTATCCTTATTTTGTGATTGATCACCTGACAAAGCAATTGGAATTAAGTAATTAGTTTTATAATTCCCTATAAAATCAATCACGGTTACGTATTCTTTATTAGGACTTTTTCTTAGTCCTCTACCTAATTGTTGGATAAAGATGATACTTGATTCAGTTGGTCTTAGCATTACTACTTGATTTACTTCTGGGATATCTATTCCTTCATTAAATAAATCTACAGTAATAATATAACTAATATCACCTTTTTTCAGTTTCTCTATAACTTGTTGTCGATAATTTATACCATCATCACCAGTTAAAGCTATCGACAGTACTTTTTTCTCACATAACTTTTCTGCTAATTCATATGCTTCTTTTTTACTACTTACAAATATTAATCCGTGAAGTTTTTCTCCTGAATAACCATAATAATTTGTCTTTTCTAAAACATAATTAACTCTTTCATATGACGTTAAATATTTTAATTGTGATACATCTTCTTGTTCTACACCTTTATGTATATAGTCTGTTACACCGAAATAATGGAAAGGACATAATATATCACTTTCTAGTGCTTCTTGTAATCTTATTTCATATGCAATATTATAATCAAATTGAGCAAATACATTGAGATCATCAGTTCGTTCTGGAGTAGCTGTCATACCTAGCATAAACTGTGGTTGGAAATAATCGAAAATACGTTGATATGAAGCAGCAGCTGACCGGTGTGCTTCATCAAAAACAATATAATCGAAAATATCTTTAGGAAATTGTTTATAGTTATTATCTCTAGAAAGTGTTTGTATAGTAGCAAAAAGATATTTAGCTTCCACATCTTTGTGTTTGCCAGTAAATAAACCAAAAGCACTCTCATTTTCAAATGGAAAAACTTTCTTAAATTCTTCTTTCGCTCTATTTAATATTCCTTCATTATGTACTATAAACAGGAATTTTTTAGGGTTAAATTGTCTAACATCAAGTGCACATAGAATTGTTTTTCCAGTTCCTGTTGCAGATATAATCAAACTTTTCCGTTCATTCTTTGCTCTAATTTCTTGTAACGATTTCAAAGCGTGGCTTTGCATAAGATTTGGTTCGATTTCTCTTGTACTATTAACTTTTCTTGTTAAGGTTAATCTATCATCTTCTAGTTCTGTTAATTTTTTTATTGATTTAAACTCAAATGTTTCTTTGTAATCTTCAATCCATTCTTCAGTTAAAAGCATACTATTATTCCAAAGAATATCAAATTGAGATTTGACGTTATTAACCAAATCTCCATTTTTCATAGTGGATAACAAAATATTATGTTCATAGTTAACTTTTAATGCATTAGAAGTTAAATTAGAACTTCCGATAATCATAGAAGTATAATTATCATGTTCAAACAAATATCCTTTAGCATGGAAACCTGCAATATCAGTAAGTCGTACTTCTACATTGTTCAGCTTCAATAATTCTCCATACATTTTAGGGCTATTAAACCCTAAATAATTAGACGTTAATATTTTTCCATTAATCCCTTTTTGGCTAAGATCCAGTAAATGAGACTTTAAACTAGCTAGTCCACTCTCAGTTATAAAAGCTACTGAAATAAAGAATGAATTACATTTCTTAAGTTCATCAATGATAGTTGATAAAACATTCTCATTTTTATTATTGATCAATAGTTTTGGTACATAATTCCCTTTATGTGAAGCAGATTTATCTATAAATCCTTTATATAAAGATTGATTAAAATCTTCTAATAGCCTATTCATCATATCATTCCTCAGACATTATTTTTTTTACAGCTGGTATATCTGCAGGAGCCCACGTTAATTCATTAAGTTGTTGAAGGGGTAACCACATTATTTGCTTGTGTTCGGTTAAAGTAGGAAGTTCTTTATTTAACTCACACTTATAAGTTGAAAGTTTCACAATACCAAAATCATATTCATACTCTGTTGTCGTGACTTTATCCTTTACAATTAAATCACATTTCATTTCTTCTTTAATTTCCCTAATTAATGCTTCTTCTTCTGTTTCATCTTTTTCAATTTTTCCACCTGGAAATTCCCACATTAATGGTAAACTCATCTTTTCACTTCTTTGAGCACAAAGGATTTTATTATCAGAGTATATAATTGCTCCCACTACATTTATTATTTTTTTCATGATATCCACCTTTTCGCAATTAATTATCATCATTATTTTAGCAAATTTATACATATCTTATATACCAAAAGTAAAATATTGCTTGTCTACCGCCAAAAAGACACCTGAATACTTATCATTCAGATGTCTTACTCTTTGTTTAAGTGTGCCATACATTATGTTGTCATTTCCCATAGCATCACTGGGCTATCTAATTTTTCCTATAGTCCTAATTCTTTGATAAATTGTTTTAATTCTTCTTTCATACTGCTATCTTTGAGTGCGTATTCTATTGTTGTTTTGACGAAGCCTATTTTTTCTCCTACGTCATATCGTTTACCTTCGAAATTGAAGGCATAGACTTGGCTATCATTATTCATACGTTCGATGGCATCTGTTAACTGGATTTCGTTACCGGCACCAACTTGTTGTGTTTTTAAATAGTCAAAAATATTTGGCGTTAACACATAGCGACCCATGATGGCTAAGTTTGATGGTGCTGTCCCTTGTGCAGGCTTTTCAACGAATTGCTTCACTTCATAGCGGCGTCCTTGCTGTGATAAAGGATCAATAATACCGTAACGATGTGTTTGCTCTTGTGGTACTTCTTGCACACCAATGACTGAATGTCCTGTTGCTTCATAAACGTCCATTAATTGTTTAATTGCTGGTGTTTCTGACTCAACAATATCGTCACCAAGTAGCACTGCAAATGGCTCATTACCTATAAATTGTTGTGCAGCTCGAATGGCATCTCCCAAGCCTTTTTGTTCACGTTGTCTGACATAAAATATATTGGCTAAATTAGTCGGATATTGTACCGCATCTAACATTTCCGTTTTGCCTTTTTCCGTTAAAATCATTTCCAACTCTTTTTGACTGTCAAAATGATCTTCGATAGCTCTTTTATGACGACCTGTAACAATAATAATGTCTTCTATTCCTGCTTTAGCCGCTTCTTCTACTATGTATTGTATGGTTGGTTTATCTAATATCGGTAACATTTCTTTAGGCATCGCTTTTGTTGCTGGTAAAAATCGTGTACCTAGTCCTGCAGCAGGTATAATCGCCTTTTTGATTTGCTTCAAATCTATTCTCTCCTTTGTAAGTCCGTACTAGTTAATATTATCGTCATTTTATCACTATTTAAAACGCATTCATAGTGTCATATCACTCAACACTTTAACAGTAAAGCCATTTGTCAACTCACTAAAATAAAAGACACATATCAAAGTACCACTTCGATACATGTCTGACTTTTCATCATCCTAGACAAATAAACTAATAAAGAGAATAAAGATAATACCTGACACAGAAATAACGGTTTCTAATAATGACCATGTTAAGAATGTTTCTTTAACAGTTAAACCGAAATATTCTTTAAACATCCAGAAGCCAGCATCGTTGACGTGAGATAGAATTACACTACCAGCACCTATTGCTAAGACCACTAGAGCTACATTAGCATCTGATGCTTGGAGTAATGGCATAACAATGCCTGTAGTTGAAATTGCGGCAACTGTAGCAGATCCTAACGCAATACGTAATACTGCTGCAACGATCCACGCTAACAAGATTGGTGACATATGTGTCCCTTCAAACATCTTAGCAATCGTATCACCAACGCCACCATCGATAAGAACTTGTTTAAATGTACCGCCACCACCGATAATTAATAGCATCATACCAATGGGATAAATGGCATTCGTTACAGATTCCATAATGTCATCCATTTTACGTTGTCTCAAAATTCCCATTGAATAAATAGCAAAGATTACTGCAATAAGCATTGCTGTTCCTGCAGTACCAACCATATAAATAATAGACTCGATCATATTGGTTGGTTGTTCGTGTCCAGTTACTAACTGTGTAATTGTGGAGATTAACATTAAGATGACAGGCAATGTTGCTGTTAACAAACTAAGTCCGAAGCTCGGCATTTCAGCATCACTAAATGATTTTTGTGCGCCTAAAGCTGAAATATCTCCCTCTCTTGTATACGCTGTCGGTGTTAATTTTTGAGCCATTTTATTAAAGATTGGGCCAGCAATAATGGTTACAGGGATTGCAATAATAATACCGTATAATAAGACATCACCCACATTGGCCTTTAATTCTTTAGCAATGACCACTGGGCCAGGATGTGGTGGTAAGAAACCATGTGTCACAGATAACGCTGTAACCATAGGTAACCCTAATTTTAAAATAGAAACATTGGCACGTTTAGCTACTGTAAAGACTAAAGGTATCAATAAGACTAAACCAACTTCAAAGAATAATGCGATACCAACAATAAACGCTGCAACTAACATGGCCCACTGTACATGTTTTTGACCAAATTTATTAATAAGTGTGTCAGCGATTCTAGTGGCGCCTCCACCATCTGCAAGTAATTTACCTAAAATTGCACCTAATCCAAAAATTAATGCAATATGTCCAAGTGTACTACCCATACCTTTTTCCACTGTTTCCATAATTTTCGTTAGTGGCATACCGAGTAATAACGCTGTGATTATTGATGTAATAATTAGTGATACAAAGGTATTTAATTTAAAGCCGATGATTAATCCGAGTAAGATAACGATACCTAATACAACACTAATAATAGGCCATATTTCTGACAACATGACATCTCCTTCTTTCTTTACATAAAATAATTGATAACGTTGGCAATGCATTGCCAGGCGTTCATCCTTGATACTGAAGTAAAAATAGACAGTAACTGATTATGTTAATGATTGTCTTATCAAACACATCATCCACTCTATCTAGCAGTAACTATATTGTTGTTAATCACGCTAGCTACTACGCAACATTAAAAGTTAAAATATGACATACTTGATTATTGATACCAAGCTAAGACATATACTTACGTTGGAAATCTGCAATTTGACTATAGTTATCTTTTAAAGAGCGACTTAAATCAATAAATATTGATACGAGTTGTTGATATATTTCAACATTGTCAGCCTGTGGTAAATGATTATTTGTGGCACCTACCATCTTTTCGACAATTGACAAGTCTTCGATGTCACCAATAGCCTTCAGTCCTAATACACAAGCACCTAGACAAGAACTTTCATAACTTTCTGGCACCATTAATTCTGTATCAAAAATATCTGCCATCATTTGGCGCCACACTTCACTTTTAGCAAATCCCCCCGTCGCTTTAATCATTGTTGGCGTTTCGTTCATCACTTCGACAAGTGCTAAGTAAACTGTATAAAGGTTATATAATACGCCTTCTAAAGCTGCACGTATCATATGTTCCTTTTTATGAGATAATGTTAAACCAAAGAATGAACCACGCGCATCCGCATTCCATAATGGTGCTCTTTCGCCTGCTAAATATGGATGGAAAATAAGGCCATCTGCCCCTGGATTGACACGACTAGCGATTTGGGTCAAGACATCATAAGGGTCAACACCTAGTCGCTTAGCTGTCTCGACTTCGCTAGCAAGCAGCTCATCTCGTAACCAACGTAGTACAACACCGCCATTATTCACTGGACCACCAATGACATAATGATCTTCAGTCAACACATAACAAAAGATGCGTCCTTTATAATCTGTACGTGGTTTATCAATAACCGTACGTATCGCACCAGATGTACCAATTGTCACTGCCACTTCACCTTTGTTATAACTATTAACACCTAGATTGGATAGCACACCATCACTCGCACCAATAACAAATGGTGTATCTTCGTTTAGTCCCATCAAAGTGGCATAACGTTTTTTCATTCCTGTTAAAATGTGTGTTGTTGGAACAACTTTTGGCAATTGTTCTCTAGAAATGCCTAAAATTGCTAATACATCATCATCCCAGTCTAAACGTTCTAAATTAAACATGCCTGTAGCCGATGCCATTGAATAATCAATTACATATTCCTCAAACAACTGATAAAAAATGTATGTTTTAATATCTGCAAACATGGAAGTTTGATTATAAATATCTTGCAATTCATGTTTCATCCAAAATATTTTTGCTAACGGTGACATAGGATGGATTGGCGTACCTGTACGTTGATAAATTTCAAAGCCTTGGTGCTGTTCGTTTAACAATGTTGCATATTGAGACGCACGGTTGTCTGCCCAAGTAATATTATTTGTTAAACGTTTATGTTCATCATTCATAGCAATCAAACTATGCATTTGGGCACTGAACGATACAAGTTTAATATCTTCAGGTGCAATATCTGCTTCTCGTATGACATATTTAATAGTCATCAATACTGCATCGAAGAGTTCATCAGGATTCTCTTCTGACACATCAACATTTGGTGTATGCAATTCATAGCCAATATTGTGTTTCATAATAAATTGCCCATGTTCATCATAAAGTACAGATTTTGTACTTGTTGTGCCTATATCGACACCTATCATGTATTTCATCGTAAATCCTTCTTTCATGTTAATTTAACCAAAAGCCATCAATGTCTTTACCTACGTCATCAAAGTTTAAATGAAATGCTTCTTTTAAAATTTGAGCATCATACTGTTCGACAGCATCTATGAATACTTGATGATTATAATGGATACGTTCAAAGTCTTGTGGATTATGTGCCATTCTTTGTCTCATCGATATTAAAATGAGCGATTCCATCACTGGTTTCAAGTGATGCCAGAAAGATTTTAAATATTGATGATGAGAAGCTTGAATAAGTACTTCATGAAACTCAAAATCATGTTGCGTGAATGATTCTGCGTCTTCAAATTGAACTGCCACTTTCATCATTTCAAGTTGTTTCTTCATTTCTTTGACAATTGCTGTACGGTCTTGACCTTTAAGACGAGAGAAAGCAAAAGACTCAAGCATTAAGCGTAAGTCATAAAGCTCTTTTTTCTCTTGCTCAGCAAAAGGTAAGACTTGGGCACCCATTCTCTCTAATTGAATCAATTGATCACGTTGTAATAGTTTAAATGCGTCACGCACTGGAGAACGACTCACGTTAAATTGTTTAGCAATTTGATTTTCCGTTAGTAATGATTGTGGTTGAATATTGCCATTGACAATCCCCAGTCTCAAATTAGCTGCGATGCCTTCTCCTGTTGTTAAACCTTCTAACCATTTTTCAGGGTAGTCATAAGTCATTATCTTCACTCCATTCCGTTTCGCTATACTTGTATACAAGTATGGTAATATAATTATTTTAGTTTTGCAAGCGCTTACTTAACGACACAACTATAGACTATCTTCAATGATATAACGATAGTCATTTTTAACTTTACTACTATATTTGTGAATTGATGGTCTAACGGGTGAATTCATTTACAGTTTATGAGGATGATGCAGAGGATTTAAAAATATCTAAATAGAGAAGCGACAGAAGCAATGAAAGACAATGATTACTAAAGAATTTCACCTCTTTATAAATCATTGTCCATCTTTAAAGGTTATTAATTAAACAAATCATAATTAAAGGTAGCAACTACCTATCATTGTCGCTACCTTTATTCATTTGTTGCACTTGTTTCTCTGTGTAGTAACGTCTGTTCCCTTCTGTTTTACCAGCAGGTTTTAACAGTTCTTTGCGATCATAATACTGGATTGTTCTCACTGTAACATGACATAAATCAGCTAACTCTCCTGTAGTATATGTCGACATAGCTATCACCTCCTACACTCAAAGTACCTTATGACGCAACGTCACGAGCAAATATTTTGTCACTACTTCATTCATATTTTTTCCTTAATCACTAATTTCTGAGTGAATTTGTTGCATTTTATTTTCAACGTTGGTAATTTCTGATGCACATTGTTTCAATAAATCTTTATAGTTTGCTGTTTCTGCATTGTTTTTATAGCGTATTTTATGTTCTAAACTCGCCCACATATCCATACCAATCGTTCTTATTTGTATTTCTACTGGGACGATTTCTACACGTTCAGCTAAAAATACTGGAATGCTAACTACAATATGCAAACTACGATATCCATTATCTTTTGGATGCTTAATATAGTCTTTACGTTTCATCAACTTAACATCTTCTTGTTTTAATAGCATTTCTTCAACTACATAAATATCTTCTAAATAATTACAGACCACACGTATACCGGCAATATCCATAATACTTTCTTTAGCACTCGATGCACTAATTTCTAATCCTTTACGTTTCAGTTTTTCAATTAGGCTACGCATTTCTTTGACTCTACGTTCCATATGATGGATTGGATTGTGTTTATACATATGATTAAAATTATCATCTAAAATACTTAATTTTGTACTTATCTCTTGTAGGGCTGATGAATAAATATGATCCAATTCTACAAACCCTAGTAATGTATCAAATGCTTCATCACCATCTTGAAACATAGTCAAGCTATTCTTAAAATCATTGCGTAAATCTTCTAAATATAATGACGGTTTGCGTTCAACGTACATTTCAATTACCTCCGATATTTTATCAACTACATTGTACCTAACATTTAACCAAGTTGATAATGATACCCTATACTACTTTAGAAGTAATATAAAAAAAGACAGTGAAAATGTGATATCAAGTCATCATTCTCACTGCCTTATTCATATTCAAGCGTTCGTCTATTATTAATTTTTTTTCATTGTGTAAATGTATAAGCAAACGTCACCTAACCCATATTAAAGCTTATTACATAGTCACGTTGCATAATATCTGTATGTTCATAGGCATCTAATTGTTCTTTTGTTAGCATACGGTACCATTGTTTTGCTTGTTTCGTAGCAATAGGTATGACGTCTTTTTCTGTATAACCTTGTGCCAACATGCTGTTTGCTATCGTTATCGCTTTTTGTCGTTGTATCGGTTCAAAATCTTCCCATTGTTTTGGGTAATTTTTGATATTCATTGTCTTCTTTTAACCTTCGCTTCCGTGTTTTTTAGACTAACGTCATTGTTCTTTCAGACAAACGTTAGTCTTCCCTGTTCTTTTTTAATTTAACTTACTAACCGTACTACTATTAAGTTGGATATTCATTAAAGCTGCTTGAATGTAATTATATTGTGGTAAATCGCGTAATGTAGTTATTGATAAGTCTGTACCTAGTTCAAAATATTTAGCAATATTTTCGAAAGCAACTAAGTACTCTCCCATTTGCTTGTCATCAATCGTATATCTATGACGATTGTTCATTGCTCTATTTAACATAAAGCTAATTTCTTCTAATGCATAAATACTTGGATAATATGCTTGTGTCGTTTTCTTATCACTAAATAGTTCTCCGTTAGCTGCACTATACACTTGAGTCATATTGTTCATTCTCACTGATAAATGTAATGATTCTGTTTTCTGATAATGTTCGTTTTGATAACCATTACTTGAAAATAAATATTGGAACATTATAGCCTCTTTACGAACTACCTCTGCAATAACAGTTGGTAATAAAGAAGATGCCGTACGTTGTCCTAAGATAAACAATCCAACAATTGCGATAACGACACCCATAACGACGTCGATTAATCGTGGGAATGCTATATTTATTGTTAAATTTTGAGAAGCTAAACCATTTAATAAAATAACTTGAATGGTAATAAATATGACCGCAAAAGCATAATTTGCTCCAACGAACATTTCAGTTAACATAGCTGCTAACCCCATAGCGATCACCGCAATCGGTGTAGGTAACGTCACTAATAAGATAACTGATAACGCTAGAACACCTAATACTGTTCCTAAACCACGTGCTATACCTCTTTCTAATGAATGGATCGTTGAAGTTCCAAGAAGTGTTGTATGTGCTGATAGTGGAATCCAATACGCTTTGTCAAAATCAAACATGAGTGCAATAAAAATCGCTGCCATCATAATAGCTGAATAACGCAACGTATTTCTAAAGACTAATGAGTCTAATGTTAAATTTTGATATATACGTTTCGTATATAAGGGGGTGCGTATTTCTGCTTCATGTTCTATACGATGTGAATCTGCATGGATTATTTCATCAATTTTTAAGATATGATGTATTAATCCATCAAATTGAGGTGCAACATCGATTTCTTTACCCCAAACTTTTTCACTTAAATCATCTTTTTTCACTTTTTTTATAATATAATCCATCATTTCTATAATATCTTGAGGTAGGGGTCTAATATTTTCGGCATTTAACTCTAATAATTCAGAGTAAACACCTTGTGCTGAAGTATGTAGTAATAATAGTTTTTGAAAACGCGAACTTAATAAACCATTATTAGAATTCGACGTAATTAATAATTTATCTGATGCTTTAAATATGTTAACAGCGGATTTTGTTACTTCATCAAACTCACTTTGATTATTATAACTATGTAATAAACGACTCAATAAATCGAAATCATCATTAATTGCTTGTTGTTCAATCTTATCTTTTGTAAATATGATCGTTAAGATGACAGCAATTGTCGCTAACACACCACCCACTAAAATTCCAAAAGCACGAAATAATGCGTCTTCTGGTGCGATAGGAAGATTGATTGGCAAACTAAACGTTACAATAAAAAATGTCGAAGACGGTCCTGCTATTTTTAATGCTGTAAAAATATAAAATGGTATGACAGTTACAATTAATAATAAAATACCAAATAACAATGGCTCATTAGCCGTCAAAGTACCTAATATCATACAAAATGCAAAGGCGATATTACATAATACTACTGTACGCAACATTGACTTAGGTGAGCCTTTGAAAACATAAATATGTGCTAACGTTCCGGTGGCTACTAATAAACCAAATTGGAAATTTCCGAGTAAATATCCAAGAAGTGCTGGAATCACCATTAGTAACCCTTGTCTAACACCTCTATAAACATCTATATTTTTAGTGTTGAATTTAATCAACGCTTTAAAAAAAGATGTCATTGCAACTTCTCCTTCCCTAGTTTAATTATTAAAAAAATGTAAATCTGACTATTATTTTAATTTGTCACTATTCTTTTTAAAGAAACAACGTTTATCATTATACCACTTTATGTGTATTAATCTATCTTTAAAAAACTTTAAAATGTAATTTTTTTAATAAAAATAGACAAGTCTTACGTAAAATTGGTAAGACTTGCCTATTTAATACATTTTATGAGTTACTTTTGCGCAATTTTATCATCGCTAACGACTAGTGCTTTATCCGGTTTGATGAAGAACCACATCACAATAGCAACGACTGCTGGGACGATTAATAATTGGAACGTCATAGTCCAACCTAATTTATCTACAAAGAAACCAGCTAGCAATGGACTCACCAAAGCACCAACATTTCCCCATAAGTTCATCCATCCTGATACTGTACCAGAGAAGTTACGTCCTAAGTCAGTAGCTGCAGCCCAGCTCATACCCATAGAAACACCTACACCACCAAGACATAACGATAACCAAAAAATACTTACATATAAACTTTCAGTATGGACTGCAAAAATAACAGACACTGAAAATACGATGAATCCAACAATGGCAATGACACCACGTGCTACAAATTTTGAACTACCTAATCTTAATACGCTGTCAGAAATTGCTCCTGCAGATAAGATTAAGAAGAACATGATTAACCAAGGCAGTGCACTAATTGTCATACCTTTAAAGTTAACGTGAAATTGTTCAGCTAAGTATGTTGGTAACCAAATTAAGAATAATGAAATAACAAATTGTACTACAAAATATTGAATTGCTATCGCATAAAAACTAAAGTGACTTAAGAAATTTTTCCATGGTGGTAAAGATTTTTCAGTTGCTACAATGTCACGATTTTCCATAATGAAACGTTTTTCAGCTTCGTTAACCATTTTATGTTGTTCTGGCAAGTCTTTAGCAATGATTGCCCATAAAATAGCTATCAAAATACCTACAACCCCAAATATGTAGAATACTGCTTGCCAGTTAAATGCATTTACAATTGCAATGGTTACGATAGGTGCAAGCACAGGTCCAAAGTATGATCCTGCCAGTAATGCACTTGAAGCACGCCCTTTTTCATTTTTAGCAAACCAAAATGAATTGAACACAGCATTAGATGGATACATAGGTGCTTCCCCAATTCCGAATAAGAATCTAACCAAATAAATTAAACCATGATGCTTAATCATACCCGTTAGAATTGTAAATGCGCTCCACCATACTAATGCAATGGTAATCATTTTGCGTGGTCCAAATTTTTCAGCTAACATGCCTGAAGGTACTTGCATCAATGCATAACCTAGTGAGAAGAATGATGCTAATAGACCAAATTGGGTCTTGGTCATACCCAAATCATCCATCATTTGTTGCGCGATATATGAAATATTGGCTCTATCCATATACGCAATTACCCCAATAATAAAGAATGCTAGCGCGAACATCCACCTAACATTTGTACGTTTTTCTTTCATAATTTTTTCCTACTTCCCTTATTTTTTCACTTTAATCTGGAATGGTAAATGACTGAACATGCCCCGTGTCTCATGCTCTCTCTTTATCACTATTACCAACGAATCAAAGTTATTTTTTATAATCTTACCAAACAGAGAAAGCGTTTACAATATGTTGTATAAATATTTTATAAAATTCCGCGAAATTTTTGTCTGAAAAACGATAAAAAGCTACTTTTAGGAACATAATCTCCTATAATATCAACTGTTAATAAGCTCAATACCTTTGTCTCGGAATATTTTATGACTTAACTATACTTTATTTAAATCTGATACATTCCTTTACCAAATGTATTCATCGACATTTAATGATGTCACACCATTTATACTTGGTAATTCGTTCATTACTTTTGGGCGTGGGACAGGGAGTGGGACAGACATATATTTTATATAAAATTTATGTTGTAATCCAACCCCGGCAAGACTGATTAGGTTTTTAAAATACTGATTTATCGACATTTCACAAACTAAACAGTTACTGCCAAATGCTTAAATTGAAGTCTGAAATGTTTTTGATCCGGGCTCACTTTTTTATGGTTATAATTTAGTAGTCATTTAACTTAACGTTCCCTTTTTACAAGCATTTATCTATATTTTTGCTTATAATATAGTCTAAGACGTTTTGAGGTAATGGTTGCAATCATTACACTGCTTTTGAGTTTTTTTGAAATTTAAAGGAGAAATTAATTATAAATGGAACAAATTATTACTGAATTTATTAGTCGTTTTGGCTATGCTGCTATTTTTATTTTAATCTTATTAGAAAATGTATTGCCTGTTGTCCCTTCTGAAATTATATTAACTTTTGCCGGTCTGATGTCGGTTAAATCTCATCTCTCTATTGTCACATTATTTATTATCGCAACGATAGCTTCATTTATCGGATTACTTATTCTCTATTATATTTGTCGTCTTATTTCTGAAGAACGTTTATATCGTTTTATTGATAGACACGGTAAATGGATTAAATTGAAAAGTGATGATTTGAGACGTGCTAATAATTGGTTTAAAAAGTATGGTATGTGGGCAGTATTCATTTGTCGTTTTATTCCAGTATTACGCGTGTTAATTACTATTCCAGCAGGTGTTAACCGTATGAACGTTGTTATGTTTGCGGTTATTTCCTTAATCGGTACTACAATTTGGAACTTTGGTTTAATCTTGCTAGGACGAGCATTAAGTGATAGCTTTAGTGCTTTAATGGCTGGATTACATACTTATTCTCGCATTATGTATGTTGTCATTATCATTGCTGTCATTTACTTAATCTTCCGCTACTTTACTAAACGTAAAAAAGTAAAATAATATTGATATAACGCATATAACTATGTAAACATCTCGATTGCTGTCGAGGTGTTTTTATTTTATCAAATTATCGTATCAACATACTCCTATTACTTTATGTTCATTATTATGATGATTTTAAGCATTCTTATTGAAAAATGTATTCGCTTTCTTGATAATTGAGTCAAAGCCCATCAATAAACTATCTTTCAATACATAACAGGAGTGACTTATTTTATGACTCATATAACTGAAAAAGAATTGAAGAAAAAGTATCTCGATTTATTATCTCAACGTTTTGACTCTCCAGAAAAGTTAGCCACTGAAATTATTAATCTAGAATCTATACTAGAATTACCTAAAGGTACAGAACACTTTGTCAGCGATTTACATGGTGAATATGAATCATTCCAACATGTCTTACGTAATGGTTCTGGTAATGTCCGTGCTAAAATTGAAGACATTTTCAAAGATAAGCTAACTCCAAAAGAATTAAACGATTTAACAGCTCTAGTTTATTATCCTGAAGATAAATTAAAGTTAGTTAAAAGTGACTTTCAAACTGCCGGTCATCTTAATGTTTGGTATATCACAACTATCGAACATCTTATTGAATTGATTACATACTGTTCTTCCAAATATACGCGCTCAAAACTACGTCGTGCGTTACCAAAACAATTTGTTTACCTGATTGAAGAACTTCTTTATAAAAACAACGAATTTCACAATAAAAAGTCTTACTATGAAACATTAGTTAATCAGGTGATTGAATTAAAACAAGCTGATGATCTAATTATTGGTTTGGCGTATACCATTCAACGCTTAGTCGTGGATCATCTACATGTTGTTGGGGATATATACGATCGTGGTCCCGAACCTGACAAAATTATGGATACGTTGATTGATTATCATTCTTTAGATATTCAATGGGGCAATCATGATGTGCTATGGATTGGTGCTTACGCTGGCTCAAAAGTATGTTTAGCTAATCTACTACGTATATGTGCACGCTATGACAATTTAGATATTATCGAAGATGCTTATGGTATTAACTTACGACCATTATTAACACTAGCTGAAAAATACTACGACAGTGATAATCCTGCTTTCAAACCGAAAAAACGTCCAGATAAACACGAACGTCTAACACAACGTGAAGAAAGTCAAATCACTAAAATACATCAGGCTATTGCGATGATTCAATTTAAATTAGAAATGCCGATTATTAAACGTCGTCCTACATTTGAAATGGACGAACGTCTCGTATTAGAAAAAGTAAATTATGATACTAATGAAATTACAATATATGGCCATACGTATCCATTAAAAGATACATGTTTTCAAACGGTGGATCCTAATGATCCTGCTAAACTACTACCAGAAGAAGAGGAAGTCGTCAATAAACTTTTATTATCATTCCAACAATCTGAAAAATTACGTCGCCATATGTCATTTTTAATGCGTAAAGGGACACTCTACCTTCCTTATAATGGTAATTTATTAATTCATGGTTGTATTCCTGTAGATGATAACGGCGAAATGGAATCTTTTGACATTGATGGACAATCATACAGTGGTCGTGAATTAATTGATGTGTTTGAATATCATGTTAGAAAATCTTTTGATCACAAAGAAGAAAGTGATGATTTATCAACAGATTTAGTGTGGTATTTATGGACTGGGAAATATTCATCACTATTTGGCAAACGTGCGATGACCACATTCGAACGTTACTTTATCGAAGACAAAACGTCTCATAAAGAAGAGAAAAATCCATACTATCATTTGCGAGAAGATGTCACTATGATTCGTAAAATGTTGAGTGACTTTGGTTTAAACCCAGATGAAGGTCGCATTATTAACGGCCATACACCAGTTAAAGAGATTAATGGCGAAGATCCTATTAAAGCTGATGGCAAAATGTTAGTGATTGATGGTGGCTTCTCAAAAGCGTATCAATCAACGACAGGGATTGCTGGTTATACTTTATTATATAATTCATTTGGTATGCAGCTGGTAGCTCATCAAGAATTCAATGCCAAAGAAAAAATATTAGCTGATGGCATTGATGAATTATCAATCAAACGTGTCGTCGACAAAGAATTACAACGTAAAAAAATTAGAGATACCAACAAAGGAAAAGAACTACAAGATCAAATCAATATTTTAAAAATATTAATGCATGACCGCTACTTAGATTAGTGTTTAGGGAGTGGGATAGAAATAATTGTTTCATAACAAATTATTTCGTAATCTCACCCCGGCAAGACTGACTAGGTTTGTAAAACGTTGATTTATCAGCATTTTACAAACCAGACAGTTACTGCCAAATGCTTGAATTTAAGTGTGAAATGTTTTTGTCTCAGTCTCTATGCAGTTGTATGCCAGTAACAACTGTATCTTCCTATTTTAATAGTTAGAAGCTCTTATGCAGTTGGCACTCTGTGACAACTGTATTCTTTTTATCTTAGACGCTCTACTGCTATTACTACTTCTTACAGTAATTATATTCCTTTATCTACACGCTTGATTACCAATATATTTACATACTTATTCCCTACAAAATGCCAAAACTTTATTTTTTCTATTTTTTGCTTTACAATGTGTTGTTGAGTTTTTATATTATTTTATATTTTTATTTACTGAAGGGTTATGTATATCATGAGTTCTATTAAGGAGACAATTATTATTGCTTTTGCATTTGTAGGTGTCGTCGTAGGTGCTGGTTTTGCTACTGGACAAGAGATTTTCCAATTCTTCACTAGCCATGGTTCATACAGTATCATCGGTATTATCGTTACTGGTATCATCGTTACTTTGGGTGGCATTATTGTCATGCAAACAGGCTATCAACTGCACTCTACCAATCATACAAATTCTATTCATTATTTTTTACATCCATTCATCGCTAAATTATTTGATATTATTTTAACGGTATTTCTACTATCATTAGCCATTATTATGACAGCTGGTGGTGCTGCAACGATACATCAAAGTTTCAATTTACCTTATTGGCTTAGTTCGCTCATCATTGTCGTTAGTATAGCTGCTACTCTATTTTTAAAATTTGATCGTTTAATAGCCGTACTTGGCGGTGTCACACCGTTTTTAGTAGCAATTGTCACAATTATAGCTATCTATTACTTCACTAATGGCTCAATGGATATTCAGTCTGCTAACCAATATGCATCAGAACATCAATCTGCAATCTTTCACTGGTGGTTTGATGCTATCAATTATGCTAGTTTACAAATCGCTGCTGCCTTTAGTTTCCTTTCAGTCATGGGTGGAAGAATTAAAAATCGTCAATCTGCTTTTTATGGTGGTTTACTAGGTGGATTATTAATCACTTTTCTACTATTAATGATTAATTTAGGATTACTGACGCAATTTAACCAAATTAAGCATATACCTTTACCATCTTTATTATTAGCTAATCATATTTCACCATCAATTGGCTTAATTATGTCAGTCATCATGATACTCGTTATCTATAATACTGTAGTAGGGTTAATGTATGCTTTTGCTTCGCGCTTTAGTCGTCCATTTTCAACACGTTATTTTATGTTGATTATTGCAATGGCCGTATTAACTTATATTTGTACTTTTATAGGCTTTATTTCTTTAATTGGTAAATTATTCCCATTAATGGGTATCTTTGGATTTATTTTACTCATCCCAATTTTTTATAAAGGGATTATGAATCACCTTTCCAAGTCAAAAAAAGCTGATCGTCCGTCTGACAAAAGACGTTAACGACCAGCTTTTTTCTTATTAATTGTCTAATACTTGTTGCCCTGCTATTAAACCTTGTTGTGTAATTTCATGGCTATTGACCCATACTTCAGTCACGTTAGCACCTCGTGATTGAAATAAATCAATCACATGTTGACTACCTTCAAGTGTAACCATTGGATCATTTTCACCCATTGATAGCAATACCGACACATCACTCATATCTTTATTGTCAGCAACATCTAACGGATATAATGGTGCATATAATAATGCCTTTTTAAAGGGTGCATCTTGGCGCAACATTAAATTAATAGCAATGTTAGAACCATTTGAGAATCCAACTAGTACAACCTTTTCAAGATCAAAACCATACGTCTCAGCCGCTTCTTTAATAAAATTCAGCAACTCTTGTCCTCGGTATTCAAGATCCTCTAAATCATAAATACCATCACCTAATCTCTTAAAATATCGATTCATGCCATTTTCAGAAATTTGTCCTCGAATACCTAACAAATTGTAATCAGGATTCAGCGCCTCACCTAAAGGTAATAAATCATGTTCATCGCCACCCGTACCATGTAATAAAATTAACGTCGGTGCATCATGTTTACCCTGTTTAAATATATGTTTCATATTATGACCCTCCTATCTTTCTAGTCATTGCTCATACTTAATCATGTTGTCTTGTTGTATCAAATGCTCTAATTTCTGATTCAATATAATCTCTTTTACTTTCTAAAAATGGTGGTAATGATAAACTTTCGCCTAATGTTTCATAAGGTTCATCGCCCATAAATCCAGGACCATCAGTTGATACTTCTATTAAAATATGACCTACACGTGCATATAATGCTTCAAAGAAGAAACGATCTACTAGGCCAGAATTAGATAAGCCAATGTCTTCATATTTATCAGCCCATGCTTGAATAGCATCATGATCACTTACTCTAAATGATACGTGATGAACTTCACCATAACCTTGTCGTGCTACAGGGCCTTCAGTATCTTTTCTTAATATGACTTGTCCACCATTACCACCTTCTCCAACTTCCAGTAATGCAACATCTTCTTCACTCACAATAGTAGTCATACCATAAACAGTTTCTAAAATATTTTTAAAGTCTTCGAAGTAGCTTACTGTAATTTCGATAGGACCTAAACCATAAATAGCTTTATCTTGTGGTACTGGACCATTTTTCCAAGGAATACCAGGTGCTACACCTTTATTATTTTCATCTGAAATAAGTTGATACACTTGTCCATCAGATTCCTCAAACGGTAATACTTTTTTACCAAATAATTCTTGAATACCATCATGTTTCACACCATAATCATTAAAACGTTGTTCATAATATGCTAATGCTGCATCATTAGGCACACGGAATGATGGTCTAGAAATTGAGTTTGTACCTGAATGACCTTGTGGAATATCAGGGAAATCGAAGAATGTCATATCTGTACCAGCAGAACCAACATCATCTGCAAAGAAAGTATGATACGTATAAATATCATCTTGATTTACTGTTTTTTTAACTAATCTCATACCTAATACATCTGTAAAAAATTTATAGTTACGTTCAGCATCATCTGTAATAGCAGTAACGTGGTGAATTCCTAATAATTGAGTATTGTTTGTCATAATAAATGCCTTCTCTCTTTTGTAATTTATTTCTAATTCGAGATAATTCTCACTAATTTTTTAGTGCACGATTTACACGTTGGTAGATTGTGCACTTAATTTCTTAAAAGCTTGTTGTAAAATCATTAATTCGTCGTCTGTTAATACTTCAAATGCTTCAGTTAACGTTGCAGCGTGTTGTGGAAAAATAGTAGCCATTTGCTGTTGTCCATAGTCAGTCAAACAAGCCATATAAACCCTTTTATCTGTAGTATCTTTCTGACGCGTGAGCCATCCTTTATTTTCAAGTTGTGCCACAACATACGAAATACTACTGCTTGCGATTAATACTCGATCTCGAATACGTTGAATAGGTTGCGGTCCTTTATTATAGAGTAATTCTAGCACTGCAAACTCAGTAATATTCAAACCATATCGCTTAGCATCTTCTTTAGTGATTTGTTCAAGCTTATCTAATGCTCTATTCATACCTACAAAGGTGTTAAGCGATTGCTTCGTTCGCTCCATTACACCACCGCCTTCCTCATTTATTTCGATTTCGAGATAAATTATATACCTAGTATTTTATATTGTCAACACCCTAGCTTAATATGTGCTTCAAGCCTACCATATCCAGCTTTGCGCTAAAAATAAATAAAAACAGAGGCATCAGATACCTCTGTTTAATGTCATTTATTCTGTGCTAGTTCAGTATGCAATTTAATCATTCAATGCTTTTTGTAGTGAACGAATATTTTTCTTCATTAATGATTGATATGTGATATCTTGATTTTGTTCTTCTTTAGTTAAGGTTGCCATATTATGGAAACTTAAAGGTTCTGTATCCGTCTCTTTCTTTATAACATCAGTAACCTTCGATGAAATATTCTGCTCATATAACACATATGGCATTTTAGCATCTTTAATATCATGGACGATGCTCAATACTTTCTTCTGACTAGGTTCTTCATCATTCATGCCGTTAACACCTTCTTGTTCAAAGTTGTAACGTTTAGCTAGATATCCAAGAGAGTCATGAGAGATGATTACTTTATGACGTTTTGCATGTTTAGTTGCTTTTACTAATTGTTCGTTAATATTCTTTAAGTCTTTATCAACTTTTTTATAATTATCTTCATAATATGAACGATGCTTAGGATCCTGTTCTATTAATTTATTTTTAATTTCTTTAGCAAAGGTGCGGTCTACTACTGGGTCTAGCCAAATATGAGGATCATACTCTGAATGTTCATCTTCATCAGCTTTTAATAATTGAGAAGATTTCAATGACTCAGCTAAAGGCAATTTCATCTCTTTATTATTAATTGATTTAGCAATTTTACCAGCTACTGGATCCATTGTGTTACTAGAATATATAAACAAATCTCCTTTAGCAATTTGTAACATATCTTTTTGCGTTGGCTCATAAGAATGAATGTCTGCACCCGCAGGATATATAGATTTTACTTCAGTATATTTACCACCAATTTGAGACGTAATACTTTGAAATGCAAACGTAGTAGTAAAGATTTTCATTTTATTTTTTTCACTAATATTATCTTTGTTATGTTCGTTATTATTACCACAAGCAACTATACTGATCGACATCATCAATAGTGCTACAATGAATACTATTTTTTTCAATTGGGGATCCTCCAAAGCGTAATTATTCCGTATTCAACTATATGTTAATTGACTTTAAAATGCAATATAAATAATTTGAATCGTCATATTTACACAACATTGATTTAAAGTATTTTTAACATCATTAAAGACATACTGGTTTGGTTCATAAAAACAAGGGAATACATATAATATATAAGGAGTTGATACAATTATGAGTATTGAAATTAAACAAGGTCATAATAAATTTTACGTTGGTGACAATGAAGACCAACCGCAAGCAGAAATCACATTTAAGTATGTAGATAATAATGAAATTGATATTAATCATACTGGTGTATCAGATGAATTAGGTGGCCAAGGTGTAGGTACGAAGTTAGTTAAAGCTGTAGTACAACATGCACGTGACAATAATCTTAAAATTATTGCAACTTGCCCATTTGCTAAAAATGTTCTAGAAAAAGATGATACTTTCCAAGATGTTTATTTAGGATAAGATGTATTTACCGAAGTATCAGGGATAAACAACATTTATATTTAATGTAGTGTAATTGGTAGCAACCAACTATCTAGAATGATAAATCAGCGTTTTATCATTCTAGATAGTTATGTATGGGTGGAACTAAGAAATAAATTTGTAAAAATTTATTTCTGTTCCACTCTTTTTTATTTTTGACTATACTTTTGTATTTTAAAGTAGTATACTTTTTATATTAAGTAATAAAAATATACTGAAAAGAAATTGAGGCGACTTATGATGGCTTTTCACGATATAACAGCAACACAAGTAACAAATATTAATTTAAATGTTAAAGACTTAAATATGATGACAGAATATTATACAACTATTTTAGGCTTTTCAATAAAAGAACAAGATGACAATAAAGTCATATTGGCTGTTGGCACTGGTGGTCACACACTCACTTTGCAATTATTAGTAGACGGACGTGAGCCTTCTCCTCGCGAAGCCGGCCTCTTCCATATCGCATATTTACTACCAACCACTGAAGATTTAGCTAACTTTTTATATTTTGTAGCTCAAAAAGGTATGGGAATGGGTGCTGGTGATCATCTTGTTAGCGAAGCTTTATATTTTAATGATCCAGAAGGTAACGGGATTGAAGTTTATCATGATAGACCTGCTAATGAATGGCAATGGGAAGATGGTAAAGTTAAAATGGATACGTTAGAAGTTGATGGTGAGGCACTGATTCAACATCGTACATTAGAAGGTTGGCAAGGTATGCCAGACGGCGCTATGATTGGTCATTTACATCTTAAAACACATGATTTAGATGATGCCCGTCATACTTACATTGATCAATTAGGATTAGAACATATTTCCGTGTTACCACGTGCGTTATTTATGTCTACAAATCATTATCATCACCATATGGCTGCTAATATGTGGCAATCTAATCAAAAGCGTATAGATAATCATTCAAGTTATGGTTTAACTCATATTGATATTTATAAACCTAATGTTGATACTTATCATTTTAATGCACCTGAAGGTTTTAATATTACGGTTCATTCAAATACAGATCTAGTTCCAATTAAATAATAGTAACAAGGCCACCATGCATTACTCATGATGTTGCGTATGCACAGTGGCCATTTTTTCATTATTATGTTATTCAATCCACTCAATAACGTCTTCTTGTGCTTGACGTGTTTTTTCTTTAGGTGGATCATCTTGTCTATAACCAAATGCTGCCATAACAGAAAGGCCAAATTGTTCTGTATCTACTATACCTTTCTTAGCTAGTATGTCAGTCACTTTATCCAAATCAAATCCTTCCATTGGACATGAATCGATACCTAATAACGCCGCTGTTGTCATCATATTTCCTAAAGCAATATACGTCTGTTTACTTGCCCAATCGTATAATGTACGTTCGTTATCATTAATATGAAAACCTGTTTGGAAATCATCATATTTTTGTTCCACAGCTGGAATGGTCGATGCTTCATATTGTTTAATATCTTTAATCATATGTTGTACATGTTTAGATTTAGAAGTAACATTTTTACGTGCTAAAATTAACACAAAATGACTCGCTGTCGCCAATTGTTTAGCTGCTCCCCAACTATACTCTTTTAACTCATCTCGTAACGCTTGATCTTGAATAACTAAAAACTTCCATGGCTCTAAACCCAGTGAGCTTGGCGATAATCTTGCCGCTTCTAAAATAGTATCGAAATCTTCTGTAGCTATTTTTTTATTTGAATCAAATTGTTTTGTTGCATGTCTAAAATTAAATGCATCAATAATGGTTTGATTAATATTATTCATTGAACATACCCTCCAACATGTCATTTATATTCAAATTATAAGTTAGAACTTACAAAGTCTAAAGTAATAGGTTTTAAGTTTAGGTATGTACATTAAGTCACCACTCCACTACTTTTCTATGTCATTTTAAATTTTATACAATAAAAACAATTATTTTAAATGTGAGGGGTTTTTTATTATTGTGGTTTTAGAAAAGCATTGATAGCTAGTAAGACGTCATTTTTCAAGCTGTCTTGTAACTCGTCTCTATAACTATACTCGCGTGCATTTAGGTCTAATGCACGTATTTGTACGGTATCAATCACACCTGTAATTAATCGGTTTTTAGATTTAACTTCTATATCGGTTGGAAATTTCGGTTCCCGACTTGTGATTGGCAATATCCACACAAAATTTGTGCCTTTAATTGTCATATCGTTATTGACGACTAAACATGGTCGTATCTTTTGCTTTTCGCGACCTTTTGTTGGGTCTAGGTCGATGTATAAAATGTCGAATTGCTTAACACTCATATTTCTCTACCGACACTTTCGCCAAAATCAATTTCAGATTCGGTATACTTACCACCATTTTTAAAGAAATTGGTAATTTTATCTTCAATTGTTTCTTCTTTCTTCTTGATGAATATACCATCATTCATCTGTTGTACTTCAACTTTATCTCCTATTTCAAAATGAGTTAGTTGGAGTGTTTGTTTGCTTAAACTAATCGCTTTACTATTGCCTGATTTAAAGACACGTTCATTTGTTTTATTTACATCATTTAGTGTTTCAACCATTTGTATCATCTCCTATCTTCTCCTATTATACTTTTTGTACTTACCAGTGTAAATACATTATATATAAGGCTCTAATCATTTGTTTAACACGTTAATAACTACATATTGCACATGATCTGATTATAAATAATTATATGATTCGATAACGCAATATGATTAAAAATGTAACAAGCACAAAGAATTGGAAAGGAAGTGGGTCCATCAGTAGTCTTAGAATTGGTAGAATCATTAAAGGATATGTATTCAATCAAAATGATACTTGAGGTTTTAAACATACACAAATAGACACATTACAAATGAAAAATGAATTAAAATAAACTCTATTGCTGAAAAAATCATTCATTTATGTCAAAACAATAACTATACCTATGGTTATCGTAACGTTACAGCGTTAATTAATCATTTATCATCTACGCTTATTAAGCATAAAAGCGTTCAGGAAATTATATAGGAGAACAATGAAGTCAATAGCTTTAACAACATTGTAATCTATATTATGAAAAAATAAATACATTATAATAAATTGAGACTTCAACACAAACTAAACTACTTTTTTCCTATAGATTTTAGAAAATTAGTAGCTTAGAATATAGTATTTTTTATTAATTTCTCAATTTAATGATTTATTTTAATTGTGATTATTTTCACAAGTAGCTTTTTATGTTACAGTATAGATATAAAGCAGTTTAAATTTTCTAATAAAAAGGGGTTTTTAATAATGACAAGAATTATGTTCTTTGGTACACGCGATTATGAGAAAGATATGGCACTTAATTGGGCTAAAAAACACAATATCGACGTAACTACTTCTACAGAACTTTTATCTAGTGATACGGTTGACCAACTTAAAGATTACGACGGTGTAACTACAATGCAATTTGGTAAACTTGAAGAAGATGTTTATCCTAAATTAGAAGAATATGGCATTAAACAAATTGCACAACGTACTGCTGGATTCGATATGTATGACTTAGATCTTGCCAAAAAACACGATATTATTATTTCAAATATTCCAAGTTATTCACCAGAAACAATTGCTGAATACTCTGTATCTATTGCTTTACAATTAGTACGTAAATTCCCACAAATTGAGCGTCGTGTACAACAAAATAACTTTACTTGGGAAGCTGACATTATGTCTAAACCTGTTAAAAATATGACAGTTGCTATCATTGGTACTGGTCGTATCGGTGCTGCTACTGCTAAGATTTATGCTGGTTTTGGCGCTACAATTACCGCTTATGATGCTTATCCTAATAAAGATTTAGACTTTTTAACTTATAAAGACAGCGTTGAAGAAGCAATTAAAGACGCTGATATCATTTCATTACACGTTCCAGCTAATAAAGATAGCCATCATTTATTTGATAAAGCTATGTTTGACAAAGTGAAACCAGGTGCTATCTTAATCAATGCAGCTCGTGGTGCTGTTATTAATACACCAGATTTAATTGACGCAGTAAATAATGGTACATTAGCAGGCGCAGCTATTGATACTTATGAAAATGAAGCACCATACTTCACACATGATTGGACTCAAAAAGAAATTGATGATCCAACATTAGTAGAATTAATTGAAAACGATAAAATTTTAGTCACACCACATATCGCTTTCTTCTCAGATGAAGCTGTCCAAAACTTAGTTGAAGGTGGTTTAAACGCAGCATTATCAGTCATTGAAACTGGTACTTGTGATAGTCGTCTAAACTAACGCTTATCAATATAGGCACTTTAACACATTAGACTGATATTTTTACTTATATTCAATCAGTACAAGAAATAGCTAACCTAAATATATGACAAGCCACCCAAGTTAATCTGGGTGGCTCGTTTTTTATATTCTATTACATAACGATCAAAGAGATTGATACAGTAACTTTTCTAATTAATTATTATCAGCATTAGTGCTTAATGGAACTATTGAGCTATAACTTCTAATAATTTATGGTAAATAGCTAGATAATTATCATCTTGAAAATAATGAAAAGTAAACCATTCGTTACCACACATGATATTTAAGGACGTTTGAAATATACCTTTTTTAAGCTTTACTTTAGTAATATGATCTAATGGAAATATTTGGTCTAACGTATCGTCCTTTGCGAATGTTTGTTGTTTAAATATGAGTTCCTTTGGCTCTAATTTAAGTACGCCAGGATGACTCACTCTTCTAAAGACAAAGGTTTTTATACTGCATGCCGTTTCCATCAGCTAACTCCCCTTTTACTCATCCATTTTGTTATTAAGTAGTTGTGATTTAATGATCTTACCATTATTATCTTTTTTGACTATATTATTACCTTCAGTTGTATATGTACCCACAATTTCAGCATTTTTATTGCGATAATGCACATACCATTTACCATCTTTACTAATTCTAACATTATCTACTAAATATTTATCTCTATCTATGGGTTGACCATCTAAGTCTTGGATCATTTGATACACTTGCGTTCTATAATGCGCCATTGTTGCTGGGTTTTCTTTGTCTTCTATCTCTTTTCTTTTGTTATCATCTTTGATTGGATTATTATTAGTAAGTTCAATTTCTTTAGCTAATTCTGGTAAAGAGCTATAATTTTTATTCTTTTCATATACTTCTTTTAAGTTATAAGTTTTACTGTGATTTTGCAGTGACTTGTAATCGAAATTCCCTTGAGTTCCCGCTATAAATATTTTATCGTTACTAATTCCGATATAAGCTTGAAACTCGCCTTTCGCTGGATATACAGTATAAAAGTCCATGCCTTGTGGCCCACCAGTTACCTTATCGTCTTTCACTACATATAATGTGTCTAGTTGTCGTGGTTCAGTTTTGCCACCTAACTTACGTTTATAAATACCTGTTAATGCTTCATCCTTAGTAAACGTATATTCCCCTTGAACATCTGCAAAAAATGCCAGTGCTAATTTAGTCTTAGTTGGCAATTGTGCTACGTCATCTTGCGAAGCTTGTTGTTTATCTTTATCGTTTGTTTGTTGCTTGTCTTGACTCGTCTTTTGTTGTTTAGTTGTTTGATGTGCTACTTTGTCCTGCTTATGTTCTTGTTGTGCAGCACCTTCTTTATCATTACAAGCAGTCAACGATAATACCATTCCTACTGACGTTAATAGCATGATAGCTTTATTAAGTTTTTCCATAATTACAACCCTTCCTTTCATAGTTTAATAGGCTATTAATTAGAGAATTTAATTACTTTAATGGGAGTGGGACAGAAATAATTGTTTCAAAACAAATCATTTCTTAGTCCCCCCTGCAAGACTGACTAGGTTTTTTAAATGTTAATAAATCAAAATTTTAAAAATCAGATAGTCACTGCCAAATTCTTGAATTTAAATGGGAATTAATGTACTTCAATGTTAAATGACAAATTACACCTTTTCAATCGATAATTTTAAATATTCACATAATTTTAACTATGACATTTTGGTTCTCTCCCAAATTGGACTAATACATAATTATTTTTTAAGCCTCGCTATGCCCAACCTGCATTGCTTGAAAAAACTGGATAACCAGTTTTTCTGTGTTGGGTCCCTTCCGAGGGTGCTGTCTCAGCCTACCCCAACTGGCACGGTTTGTAGAAACTGATTCATCAGTTTCTTTGTGTTGGGGCCCCGGTCTTCGACTAGCACTGCTTCCCCAACTTGCACGTTACAGTAAAAATTCTATAAATAGAATTTTTCTATGTTGGGGCCCGGTCCCTCAGGAGTCTCGGCTTTAAAATAATTTGTGTTTTTAATTATTCTTTTTTTTATTTATCAGTCCTAAAAAACATACTAAGATTAGCTGTGAGGAAATCTATGACGATAGATTTTTTCACAGCTATTTTTTATAGTTGTAGAGAGAAGTAGACTGTGCAGGCT
>NZ_PPQR01000136.1 GCF_002902085.1 Staphylococcus simiae | reverse complement strand
CCAAACTTACCAACGGATTCAACAGAAGAACATCCAGGTAAGCCAGGCGTTAAGAACCCAGAAACAGGTGAAGTGGTAACACCACCAGTTGACGATGTCACAAAACACGGACCAAAAACAGGTACACCAGAAACAAGAACAGAAGAAGTACCGTTTGAAACAAAACGCGAATTCAATCCAAACTTAAACCCTGGTGAAGAACGAGTGAAACAAGAAGGTCGTCCAGGTGAGAAAACAATCACAACACCAAT
>NZ_PPQR01000135.1 GCF_002902085.1 Staphylococcus simiae | reverse complement strand
GACGGTGTCACATTTGATTCAGAGACAAACATAATTAGTGGCAGTCCAACAACAGTAGGCACATACCCAGTGACCGTGACAACAACAGACGCTGAAGGTAATACAACAACAACGCAATTCACGATTACAGTGGTGGATACGACGGCACCAACGGTGAAAGCTATTGATGATCAAATAAAAGAAGTGAACACACCAATCGACAATATCGTTATCGATAGTCAAGATAACAGTGGTCAACCAGTGACAAATAGTGTAAGTGG
>NZ_PPQR01000134.1:79664-100586 GCF_002902085.1 Staphylococcus simiae | reverse complement strand
CTTTAGAATTAGAAAAAATTCTATAATCATCCCTATATCTAATTATTTTATATGGATTGAATAGTACTTTTTTTAATTTATCTTGTAAATTTTTATCAGCATAAGATAAAATAATTTCTGCAATAAAGTCCATTAAAATACTTCCTTGAGGTATTCCATTAGTTTGATTATTTTGCATTAATCTAATATATTTATCTATATTATTACCTATTAATGATTTATCATTTTGAGAATTTTTAGCAATTTCTTTACCGTGAATTGCCCAAGCGATTGCATGTGTATATATTGATCCATAGCAATTACTAATATCTAGCATTAAAATATAATTATATTTTAATGCTAGTTCAATAGATTGTTGTTCTACTTTATCCCACCAGTTTAAAATTTGTTCTTCTTTATCCTTTTTAGTTTCTAATGATTCAATTGGTATACTGGTTATTATTATATTTTCAGAAGAGTTATTATTTATTACATCTATTATATTTTTCCAATTATCTTCTTTCGTTATATATCTAACTAAATAAACATAAATGTAAGGATTTAAAATTTCTAAAGGTCTCCAATCAAATTGACCATCCTTATTAGCAAAAATTTTACAATTAACAGAATCAGATTGTTTTAAATGATTTATACTTATATTACTTTTCACTAATTTGTTGTTATTATCTATTTCCTCTAAATATTCATCTATTTTTTTCAATACTTTATCGAATTGAAAGTATTTAGGTAAATCTATAGTACAATAACTATCTGATTTTAATAAAAAGTTTTTAGCTTCAATATTTGACATTTCTGTAATATATCTTATATTATCCATTCATTTCGCCTACTTTTACTTATGATATGACTCTACGTATCGGTTAATGATGAGGTTTTTCTTTCTGCAAATCAACAATAAAAATAAGGTATGAAGACATTTATAAAAATACTCATACCTTATTTACTTCACTTATTTCTAAAAAATGACTCTAAATTTTTAATTGCTTTTTTAGTTCTTAGTATATCTGCCTCTTGTGATTCTATTAATACATATTTAGTAGATCGACTATTACCTTGTTTTTCTATCAATTCATCGTCTTGTAGTACTTTTAAAATATTTCTAAATTTATATTCTGTCATACCTTGTATTTTTAAGGCTTCCGCTTTACTTATTGATCCATAATCAATAATATATTTTATTACTTTTTTATCTAATTCAGGATATTTTTCAAATCCTATCATTAAATTTTGTTTCCAGAGTACTACCTTAGTATCCATATCTGTTGATTGTATTTCTGGTATTTTGAGCTTATGTCTATTCACTACATCAAATATCCTAGGGCCTCCTGAACCAGCTTTTTCTGAATATCCGACTCTTCTAAAAAGAGTTGATAAGATACTATTTCTAACCAGTGAATGCCCTCCATGAATAAAATCCTCTTTATCAATTCTCATATTTCCCGGATTATAAAACTCTATAAAATCTTCACAGTTGACTATTTTAATACTTTGTTTGGTATCATAATATGCATGCATTAATGTATTAATCAACGCTTCACGAATTGCTATTTTTAAATCATTTGCATAATTCTTTCTAGTCATATTATCATTTAAACTAAATGCTTCCTCAATATTATCTGTTAATTTCATCAATACTTTTTCAAAAAAGCTATAGACATTTAAATCTTCATTACCTAAATCTCCACTTGATACCCTATCTTTCCAATCCGTATCCAAATAGTTGGTTTTTTTAAAATAATCTAATTGAAATCCAGGAAATCTATCACTAATTGCATTATATTTACCAAAAAATAATAGACATGCTACAGTCATTTTATATTGTTTGTTTCGAGAACTTCTATCTCTTCTATATGCTCCTAAATCTATCAATAAATCCAAATGACTCATATGGGCATATCTCTCATCATTAGTACTTTTTAATAATAATTTTCTGTACTCTTCTATAGATTCTTGATTTAAATCAGATATATCATAATTGTCTAATAACTCTGTGTCTATATCATTTTGGGAATTTACAATCATAAACTTATATTCTTCTTGAGTCGCTATTCTATCAGCATCGTTAACTCTTTTGTATACTAAATCTTTTTTATTATCTACATATACTGGTTTTTTCGAATAATGTGCTTCTGGTATATGAATTCTAATACAGTCTTTATTTTTAATTTTTATAATATTTACATCTTTATCAGATAAAATATTTTGGCTAATTTTGTCTCTTCCATATAGAGTATTCCAAAAATCTTCAACCATTTTTTCTGGATTTTCAACACCAACTGGAACAAAGACTTTTTTATCTCCGTCCTTTTTTTCTTCTATACCTAAATATATTGTACCTCCTTCAGTATTGGCAAAAGCACTGTATGTAGACCAAATGTCATTAGATAAACCTTTTTGTGATTTTTTATATTCCGTATGTTTATCTTCCCTGAACAATATAATACCTCCAAACTATAATTACAAAATACCGGCTTGATTTTATCTTATCTATCATAGTCGCAGCATTTTTATGCAATTTTTGCTACGACTCACCATCATTCTTAACAACTTTTTAGCTTTTTTACATGAGTTTCGCGTGATTTTCGCGCGAGTTTCGCGTGATTTTCGCGCGAGTTTCACGATGACTCATTATTATTCTTAATAACTTCTTAGCTTTTTTACGTGAGTTTCGCGTGATTTTCGCGCGATTTTCGCGATGACTCATTATTATTCTTAATAACTTCTTAACTTTTTTGCATGATAATCACTTGATTCAAGAGAATAATTTTATCCTGACATTTTATTATTTAAATTCATCTTTATTTGATAGGTCTGTTATACAAAATTATTTTTTTAGTTTGTCTAAAGCTTCAAAGAATAACGACACATTATATTCGATATTTTTGTGTATCGTTTTTTCTCTGGGATAATAATAGTCTTTATAATAATTAACTTTAGCTTTTAACAAATTTTTCTCAATAGATAAGTTTACATTCTCTAATTTTTCATTTAGTACTTTTTGAAATCTATAAATCTGATTTTTTACATATTTATATTGTTTGACTTGTTCTTCTATCAATTTAATTCTTGTATGATAATCTTGTTCTTTTTCACATATATCTACTATATATCTTATAATCCTCAATCTAACAGTCGGTACTTTTATATCTATAAATAAAAAGACTAAATATGATTGAATAAACACATATAATCGATTTTTAAAATTATTCTCTTTTATTCTTCTAAATGCATTTGAATATAATTCTATTAAATAGAACAATTCATTTAAAAATGCCCATCCATACTCATTTTCTAAAGCATAGTAACAGATTAATTGATTTGTAACGCTATAAAACTGAATTTCATTATACAAGTATTTCCAATGCTCTGCCAATTTTGTATATGATATTTTTACTCCAAACTGTACATATTCTTTTTCTGATTTTTTATATAATAAATCAATATTTTTAACTAATTTTTTCTGTGTCTTGTTTATGCTTGTTAATTGTTGATTGGTAACAGAAGAATCGTAACTAAAATAATTATCTCTTTCCTTTATAGCTAATAGAGATTTCAGTTGCTCTTCATTTATAAATGGATGAATTTTAAAGTTATTATTTTCAGCATTTATATAAGTCATAAAATTTAATCCTTGATAAATTTTATTTATTTTTCTAAATTCTGAATCATCTGTATAGATATCAAAATCTCTATTTACATAGTGCTTTATAAATTCAGCTCTGTCTATCATTTCGTGTTCATTCAAATCACTCAAACTTCTTAACAATAACAAATCTTCGTACACTTGCTGTGAAATATCAATTCTAATCATATCAATTAGTTTTCCACACTCATCTATAATATTTTCTAAAGTAGGTATCATATTATACCCCCCTCCCCTATTTTTTGTTCCGCGTGTAGAAAGTTTATTTCTTTTATTATTGTATCAATCAATCATTTAACTGTTAAGTTTAATTGAATTTGATTAATTTTTATAAAATAACAGGAGGACAATCACTATGAAGAAAAAAGAAAATGATTTCTATGAGTTGAGAAAAAGAATTATCAGGTTAGCCTATAATCTGCCCAAAGGAAAGGAATTTACATTTAATGATCTTAATTCAGCAGCTCATTTCATATGCTCTACTGCAATACAACAAGATGTTGGGCGTTGGTTTGCATACTTTGTGAAGCATACACCCAGAGTACCTTTTGAAATTATTGGATATAACGGAACTTCATTACTTTATCGCAAAAATGCTTCTAACTAAAAACAGCTTAAAAAATATATAAAAGAGAGGTAATTTTTAATGAGAAAAAAATCTATTAGAATCATAAGACTATACACAGCTTGTAAAATAGCTGCTAAAAACAAAAAGCCTGGAACAGTATTTACCTATAATGACTTAGTAACTGAAGTTGGAACATTTGGCTGTAATACTAATGAAATTAGAGAAGCTGGTCGTATGTTTGGCGCATGGGAAAGAAACGGTCGTGATGCACCTATCATAAGAATTCCTAATACAGAAAAACCTATCGTATATATAAGGCTCTCTAATTTTTATAAAGGAGGCAACTTCTAATGAGTAAAATTTATTTCCAAAAATATCCATTTACCTTATATGAAGATGGGTGGTATGAATATCGAAAAGTGAAAAATACTAAAGACCAATATGAAAACTTTCAAATCTCAAGTTTTATCTATATTAAAAATCGATTCAAAGACCCTGTCACAAAGTTTGAAAAATTGATTATAACTGATGGTCAAGGTCTTGAATTAGTTGAAACTGCAGATATCTTAACATCTTTTAAACTAACTGGATTAATTAAATATGGATTCAATATAAATGAAGTATTTATTAAACATTTAAGTTACGTATTACAATCAATGAGAAAATCATTGCCTTTATCTAAGTTATATACAGGTGTAGGGGTCTTAACTACCTCAGACGGAGATATTATTATCTCCCTAGATGAACCATACTTTAATTCAAATACTTCATCTATCCAAGATAATGAAATTATTTGTGACAGTAAATATGATTTAGCACCTAAAGGTACCTTAGATAACTGGATTAATATGTACAAAACAGAAGTTGAAGGCAATATTCCTATGGAGCTTGCCACGATTTTTGGAATTTCTTCCATCGTTACAGCATTTCTAAAAACGCATCATCAAATTGAATTTCCGGGTATTATTTTTTCATTTACTGGTCAATCTTCAACTGGAAAATCAACAGCTGCAATGTTAGCTGTTTCAACAGCAGGTAATCCTACAAAAGGTAATGAAACATTATTCAAAAGCTGGAATGCTACAAGAAATGCACTTGAAAGTTATCTTGGTAATAACTTTGGTGTTCCTATAGTCTTAGATGAGCTATCATCAGCTACTTTTAGAGACTCAACCGGTTTATTATACTCGATAGCTGAAGGTCAAGGTCGTCAACGTTCTGATAAAAATGGTGACGTAAAATCAACTAATAACTGGGGAACTTCAGTCATTTCTACTGCTGAGCACAGTATATTTAAAGATGCCGCAAAAAATGATGGCTTGCGTGTTCGTACTATTGAGCTAAATGAAGTATTTACTTCTAGCTCAAAAAATTCAGATGCAATCAAAACCGTAGTTTCTCAAAACTACGGCCATGTGATGCCTAAAATTGCTGAATTTTTACTTAGTAATACGCAACATATCATTAAACAATTTAATAGTGACTATCAATGGTTTGAAAATGAACTCATATCTGATACTAATAATACAGGTATTAGAATGTTTAAACGCTATGCTGTCATCATTATTTCAGCACGTATTTTTAGCCAAGCTTTAAATGTTAATGTGAGTATAGATAGTATGAAGACTTATTTATGTAATTATCATAAAGACACAGTCTCAGAAAGATCATTAGCAGAAAAAGCTATTGATATTATTGTTCAATTTGTTGCACAAAATCGTGGCAAATTTTCTGAAGGCAGTAAGTTAGCCAATATGATTGAGAACTATGGTCTAATCGAACTAAAAGATGACCATATTCAAGTGAAGATGTTAGCTAACGTATTTAAAAATATGCTCGAAATGAATCAATTTCAAGATACAAATAATGTAATTGATGCTTTACGAGAGAAAGGATATATACATTCGGATAGAAATAGAAAAACGACTAAACGAAGTGTAAAAAATTCTGATGGTCGTAGTCAATCAATTGTATTTTATCACTTGAAAATTGATAAATCCTACGCATCTTTATTCGACTTAAGTTCTGTTCAAGAATCATCAGCAGCTTTTTACACTGCTCCACCAAAGAAATCGAAATTATTAGAAGATTTCCTTAGAAAGACGAGAGAATCAGAAGATGATGATGAGTTAAAACTATAAAATTAAATTCATATTTGCTACAACACCTACCCAAAGGTGTTGTAGCACAAATATTAAATTTCTGGAGGAAAAATAATTATGAATACAATCGCATTAGCACATCATAATACAGATGAAAGAAGTGAATTAGAATACCCTATGCCAATTGATATAGTTGAAAATTTCTGTCAATCACATGGTTATAAAATTAGTGTTGTCTATGAAGATGATGAGCTGTTAATAAGTGATATAAAAAATCAAGAAATTCAACCTCAATACATTATTTTTTGGGGTGAATATGATGATTATCCCGAGTTAGACATGCTCTGTGATGAACTAGACATTGATTTTATAACAGTATATCCAGAATTAGTATAAAAATTACAGGAGAATAATTATGGAAGAATTAATCACATTACTAGCTGATTTGGTCATTGAAGAAATCAATCGCGATAACAGGGAATAACAATTTTCAATACCTCTTGTTAGATATATCAACAAATATATTCATAAATATATATTATCACTAAGAAAGGAGGAAACACATTGACACAAGCAATTGGTTACTTACGTCAAAGTACATTAAAACAACAATCACTCACTACTCAAAAAAATATGATAGAGCTATTAGCTAAAAAACATCATATTCAACACATCACCTTTTTTAGTGATAAACAATCCGGTAGAAATGATGATAGAAGTGGATATCAACAAATGATCGAACTCATTCAAAAGGAACAATGTAACGTACTATGTTGTTATCGCTTAAATCGATTACATCGAAATCTAAAAAATGCTTTAAAACTTGTAAAATTATGTCAAAAACATCACGTTCATATACTCAGTGTATACGATGGATTCTTCAATATGAATCAATCATTTGATCGTCTTAAGCTCAACGTTTTTATAAGTTTGGCAGAGCTTGAATCCGATAATATTGGAGAACAGGTCAAAAATGGTCTCAGAGAAAAAGCCAAACAAGGTAAACTGATTACGACACATGCCCCTTTTGGCTATCGCTATCATAATGGTACTTTTACAATCAATAAAAAAGAAGCACTGACTGTCAAAGCTGTATTCGACTACTATATTCAAGGCTTTGGCTATAAAAAGATTGCTCAATTCTTAGAAGAAAATCATTACCTTATCGACAGAAAGCCTTATCAAGTTCGAAATATCATCATCAATCCTAATTATTGTGGTCGTGTCATCAATCAATATGGACAATTTGACAATATATTTACAGCTATTATTAGTACTACTGTATATCAACAAGCTCAAAATATACGGACTAATAAGCAACTCAAGTGTGAACCATCAAATAATCAGCTAAAACAAAAAATAAAATGTCCATTTTGTGATTCAGTTCTCACAAATTTGACGATAAGAAAAAGAAATCATTCATTACGTTATTATGTTTGTCCTAAAAATATGAATCAAGCTCAACATTGCTGTCCATTCACGACCATCAATGCTAAAGACCTTGAAATAGAAGTACTGAATATTTGTAGAAACTTCTTTCAAAATAAACATGTCTATCAAATGTTACAAGACGCTATTAGAACAAAACTCAAAAATAACCAACAAAAATCTACTAAAAGTAAAATGACTCAAGCACAATTGATAGATAAGTTAGCCCAAGGTGCTATCGACATTGATACTTTTAGAAAACAGACATCAACAATTTCCCAAGAAAATAAAAAAATATCAAAAATAAACGATACTCAGCTACAAGAGGCTTTCAAAAATGTGATTACTCAATATTTTACATTGAATACATTATATCCTTATATTGAGGAAATCCATATTAATCAAATGAAACAAGTTATTGGTATTTACTTTAAAAATGAGCCGCTAAATATCGTCAATCAAAATAAATAATACTCAACATCTTGAATAAGAAAGGATGACATCTCATGCAATATAAACAAAAACGTGTTGGTATTTATGTACGTGTATCTACAGAGATGCAAAGTAACGAAGGTTACAGTATTGAAGGGCAAATCAGTCAAATTAAAGAGTATTGTCATTTTAATAATTTTGTCGTAGCAGATGTATATGCCGATCGAGGTATTTCTGGAAAATCTATGAACCGTCCTGAATTACAACGCATGTTGAAAGATGCGAAAGATGGTAATTTGGACTGTATTATGGTTTACAAAACCAATCGACTTGCTAGAAATACTTCTGATTTGTTGAAAATAGTTGAAGATTTACATCGACTAAACGTTGAGTTTTTCAGTCTATCTGAACGTATGGAAGTGAATACGAGTAGTGGTAAACTTATGCTTCAAATCTTAGCATCTTTTTCAGAATTTGAAAGAAATAATATTGTAGAAAATGTCTTTATGGGGCAAACACGACGTGCTCAAGAAGGTTATTATCAAGGAAATCTACCTCTAGGATATGATAAAGTTCCTGATAGTAAACATGAACTCATGATTAATCAACATGAAGCTAATATTGTCAAATATATATTTGAATCCTATGCTAAAGGACATGGCTATCGTAAAATAGCGAATGCTTTGAACCACAAAGGTTATGTGACTAAGAAAGGAAAACCTTTTAGTATTAATGCTATTACTTATATACTTACTAATCCATTCTATATTGGTAAAATTAGGTTTGCGAAATACAAAGATTGGAATGAAAAACGTCGTAAAGGACTTAATGATAAACCCATTATTGCTGAAGGTAAGCACTCTGCTATTATTAGCCACGAACTTTGGGAGAAAGTTCAATATAGAAAAAAACAAGTGAGTAAAAAACCTCAAGTCCACGGTAAAGGAACAAATTTACTAACTGGTATTATTCGATGTCCACAATGTGGAGCTCCTATGGCTGCTAGTAATACAACTAATACACTGAAAGATGGTACTAAAAAGCGTATTCGCTATTATTCTTGCAGTAATTTTCGTAATAAAGGATCCAAAGTGTGTTCTGCCAATAGTGTTAGAGCAGATGTAATAGAAGACTATGTTATGCAAAAACTACTGGAAATAGTCCAAAAGGATAAAATAATTAAACAAGTTGTCGAACGTATCAATCAAACGCCACAAGTTGATAAAGCAGCATTGAATCATGATATTGCCTATAAACAACAACAGTTTGATGAAATACGTACCAAGCAAACTAACTTAATCAAAGCAATTGAAGATAATCCAGATATAACATCTATACTTGAAGAAACAATAAACCAATATGAAGGTCAATTAAAGACAATTACAGAACAAATGAATCAACTCAAACATGAACAAACGAAAGAGATTTCAACTTTTGATACTAATAAAATTGCTTCTATCCTTCAACATATATTCAAAAATATAGGAACTATGGAGAAATCACAACTCAAAAGATTATATCTTACTGTTATTGACCATATTGATATTAGAAAAAGCAATCAATCTAAAAAGCAATTCTATGTTACTCTCAAGCTGAATAATGATATCATCAATCAACTTTTTAATAACCAACCTATAGGCGAAGTGCTTCTCTGCACTTCGCCTATATTTTTATCTAATACACTATACTTTCAATTTTAATTGTCTGACTTGTCCTTTTGTCATTCAATATTTCTCTTTAATTACTCACTCATTTTATTTATACACTCACTTTTTATTACCCATTCTTTCTATTCCAACTATTCATATTAATATGACAAAAGAACATCCCAAAATAAAAAATCGTCGGTACTGAAATGGGATCTGCTAATCCTATGTAACCAAAGGATTACGCAAGCGTAATCCCAAAATCCCATTATTATTTATAAATAATAATAATATATAAATAATTATAAATATACTACCTATTTCTATACTAACCATTAATATTTATGCATATTTCTAGAAAAAATAATGGGATATTGGGATTTCCTCATAATAACAATAATCAGAAAGGTTCCTCAACGGGATTATTCTTCTATACCAATGGGATTGATATAAATGTGCTAAAAATGATTACAAATATATATTATTACAATGATGCCACATGATGATGCATCAAATTATTACAATAGGAGGTCATGATGATGACATTAGAACAACAACTCAAAGGCTATATCACACAACTATTTGATTTGCCGCAAACAGAAGTATGGGAATGTGAAGTTGTAGATGAGATAGCTGATGATATTCTACCTGAACAATACACGAGACATAGCCCGCTCAGTGAAAAGATATTGCACATACACACCTATTATTCTGATATGCTTCACACAAAACATATCTATCCCTTCATTCTCTACTATAGAGACCAACTTGTCGCTATTGGTTATATTGATGAAAATCATGAAATGGACTTTTTGTATCTTCATAACACACATATACTTCTTTTGGACCAACGCTACTTACTACCTAAAGGAGAGTCGTCAATATGAATACTTGGATACGTATTGCGCAAGTGAGCGTTACAGTTATTACTGAAATCATCTCAATAATGAAAGAAATAGAAAAGGAGAAATCATAATGACACACTATATTACACGAGGTATTGCCTCTCACTTACCTGGCTCAATGCAACGCCAACTATGGTCATTAGTTCATCAACGAGAAAAAGAACAAAACAAAGAAGCTCAAAAAAGTGACTACTTCCATATTTTTGAGTTTGATATACACCATCATCAATTGTATATCGAACACAAACAAGAATGTCCTGAATATATCAAAGTGCATAAAGCAAACTATTCCAAAACTATGATGATTGATAAGGTCTACGTTATTCGTGAAGATGACGTAGACCTTTCTTATTATGTCATGTTATTACCTGAAGAATACTAATTAGGAGGCCTCAATTATGCAAACAATCAAAAATACATTAGTCACTGAAGCTATTTTCAGTGACGATAACCAACATCGTTATTTACTTACCAAAACATGGGATAGTGATAAACAAAAAATAACGATTATTACGATGTATCCTCATTATGATGGGATGCTCAATATTGACCTAACAACACAATTAGTCATCAATACAATTTCTCAAATGAAAGATTTTGGATCTATTCATTTTGTTAACTTATATTCTAATATCACAACACCTATTAATCTCAAACATTTGGAAAATGGTTATGATAAGCATACAGATATTCATATTATGAAGGCTATTAAAGAATCAGATGAAGTGATACTGGCTTGGGGTGCATACGCAAAACGTCCTATCATTGATTTACGTGTGAGCGAAGTGTTAGACATGTTAAAACCTCATAAGAAGAAAGTGAAGCAACTTATCAATCCAGTGACCAATGAAATTATGCATCCCCTTAATCCGAAAGCACGTAAAAAATGGCAATTAAAATTACTATAAATAGTAAGGAGTATAAATAATGGTAAAAGAAAATTGGCAAATGATTAAAGCATTTCTTAATACGCAACATGATGAAGATATATTTAAAGGATTCATCGCACATTATTATGACATCAATGACACTTACAAATTAAACCAGCTTTATCTTATGTATATGGATGACGATAATATATTGTCTATGATTAATGAAGATATTATAGACATGATAGAGGGGAATGAAAAATGAAAGCCATTAATATTGTTTCCCTACAAATGATAAAAATTGATACATTGGATTACCTCAAAAAACGTATTTCAACGCCTGAGGATGCTGCTGAAATAATGCAGTCTTTCATTGGCAATAGCGATCGTGAACATCTCATTCTCATATGTATGAACAGTAAGAATGAACCTACACATATTCAAACACTATCGATTGGATCTATTAACCAAACAGTGATTCACCCTAGAGAAATATTCAAAACAGCGATACTCAGTAACGCAAATAGTATAATGCTCGGTCATAATCATCCAAGTGGAGATGTAACACCCTCTCCTGAAGATATCAATGTAACCAAGCGATTAATGCTCATCAGTGAAATGATGGGCATTTTATTTTATGACCATATTATTTTCTCAGATAGTAACACCTATTCCATTAGACAACATGATTTAAAGATAGAGGTATAGCCGTATTTTGTCATTACCGTTATTTTGTCACTTTTCAATATTTATAAAAAGCCTTTATATCAATGTTTTTATCTAAAAAATATTTTTCACAACTTTTAATAAATATACGAGGATTGACTTATTGTGACAAACCTATTTTGTAATATATAACTTAAAGGAGGTGACATATTGGATCGTGCATTCCGAATACTTACGATATACAATCGTTTACTACAAAATAAATCCGTCAACAAACAATCACTCACATTAGAACTCGATACCAGTCCTAGGACAATACAAAGAGATATCGACGATATTAGAAACTTCTTATATGAAAGTAAATCATGGATCAGTACACCCAAAGAAATTACGTACGATTATAAATCAGAAAGCTATAAGCTCGAACAAGATAAGCATGAAAATATGTATTTTATGTATGACATTTTGACTGCTTTGTACCTTATCACACCAAAATTAAGTCATCATTTTTATCAATATCTTAAATTATTAATCATCAAACACCATTCAGATCATCGAACTACATTATTAAAATATCTTGAGCACTTTGAAATTGATAAAAATCAAACAAGTATTTCACCAACATCATTAGTTGTTCGCGCAATGAACGAAAATAAATATCTTCAATACAATCAAAAACTATTATTACCTTTATCGATGTACTATCAAATGTATGCATTTCACTTAGTATATCGAATGGACGATGAACTTTATATCGATGATATTAATCAAATGAATCTGAGTTTGTCTGAAAAACCTGTGGACACACAAGAAAAATCAAACGTACAAACCTATATCACGTTTGAAATTGCTAAAGATGTGTGGCTAAAAATGCATCGATATTATCAAATTCATGTGATAGAAAAATATGATGCGCATTATCTTATCGTCACTTTTAAGATGACAAGGATCGAAGCGATTCAACTCTGTTTTATGTATCGATCCAATATACGTATCATTTCACCCCCTGATTTGAAGGAACAAGTGATTGATGAATTACTTTTATTACAAACAACCTATTTAAAACAACAGGTTCAAAAGTGGACATAACATACAATATTTAATAAATAACATTAATAATAATGAAAGGAATGGGAATTATGAGTAACATCATAAAAACAATAGGCAAAGGTATTGGAAAAGGTGTCGGTGCAGCAGCATATTATTCAGTTGCGACTGTTGGCGCAGCCATCGGTGCGATTTGGGAAACAACAGGCGATAGAGGTTTGATGAGAGATGCTTTAAGTGATAGTTCTAATCAGGATTTGATGGAAATATATGAGATACAAAAGAAAGATGATGGGGATTATGACACTTATATTGCAGCTAAATCTTTATTACAAGAGAGAGGATTCACTTATAATAACGAAACGAACAAATGGGAAAAATAACAGGGAGTGAAATAAATGGAATTTGTATATTATGAAACGAAATCTTTAAATGATTTTGAAAATGAACTAAAAACACTTGCTTTAAATAAAAAATACCAGTTCAGTAAGGATGTTGAAGTCCTTAAAGAAGATGAAATCCTTAAAAAATCAAGTAGCCATGAGCGTGAACTATTAAAAGTATTTAAAGATAATGCGCAGATAACAACGTATCATTTTAAGAGTCATAAAAGTAATTATTTAATTATTATTGGAGAGACAAAAACACCTAATATCATTGGTCTAACAGTGATATTTGATAAAAAACCTTTTAAACAAATAGGGAAAGTTGCGTTAGGTTCCTTGATTGGATTAACTGCTATGTCTGGAGGTAGTATTCTACTTGCAGTAGCAGGTCTTGGGATTTTAGGATCTTATTTTAAAAGAACATTCACAATTAAAGGGCCACTCGGTAAAGATTTAGCAAGAATTATAGAAAATAACTTTGATGAACCTGTAGAAATTAAAGCATAATACAGAAGTTACTATTTTTAAAAGCACATTGATTTAAAAATGTGCTCTTTTTTAAATTATTTTAACAATAAATATAGAAAAGCGTAGGTGGCTAAGTTGATTATAAAATCCACCTTTGCCTCATAAATCATATTTCAATACTTTTATTATAATTATTATCTTCAAATTCATAAGCAACTTTTATATCGTTGCTTACTCTAGATATTACAGAAGCAATTCTCCCATTTCTATCGTTATAGTATAGAAACTTTAGAGGAATTCTATACACCTCTAAAGTCTCTTGATTTAAATCTATAATAGTCGTCGGTAATTTAGGTTTTGCTCCTGTTTTATCCACTAAACCTTCATTGATTTTTTCAATTAATGGATTTTTTCTATTTCTCCCATTTATATTCCCCTCACTCTGAATCATCTAATTTTAAAAATTTATGTCATAGTCAATTTAACATAATTTAAAATTTAAGTAGAAAAGCGTAGCAAAATAAACTAAAATTATAATATAAATCAAATATAAAAAGAATGGGGATAATAAATTGAAAACATTTTTTGCTAGTATAGGTGTTCTTTAATTGTTTGTATATTCACAATTACACTTGTATTTATAGATAAGAATTATAATGAATTACAATCCAACAAACAAAATTGATAAACTTAACAAAATCAGCTACAACTTAATTAAGAAAATTTTACTAATTCATTGTCTATAATTAACACTATTAGTAACCGAACTCAACAGTTAGAAATCAGAGAATCAATATATCCAACTTATGATAATGAACTTCCAAGTAATATATATATTATGATTATTTTACAAAAAGTATGATATATATTTTTTATAGAAAAATTTGAATAAAATAAGAGAGACTACCAAATGAAAAATTTCTGGAAAGAATTTATACAATAATGTGCCAGTTGGGTATAGCGAGACCATTTAAAATAATTATGTATTAGTCCAATTTGACAGAGAACCATATTAATTAACGTTTTTTTAGAATCGATAGCCAGAAAAGAACTTTTAAAAATAAGCACACAAAAATAGGTTACTTATCACTTATAAAAATAAGGGATGTAGTAACCTAGAAAAATAGTTTTATTGAGTTGTTAATTTATGAATATATTCATCATTATTATACATTGTATTAGTATCAATTATTATTTTAATTTTAATGTAAATGCATTGATTGCTACTATCACTGTACTTAAAGACATTAAAACGGCACCAATTGCTGGTGAAAGTATTAGTCCTATAGAAGCTAATATGCCAGCAGCTAAAGGTACAGCTACAATGTTATAACCAGCACCCCACCATAAGTTTTGTATCATTTTACGCATTGTATTTTTAGAAAGTGTAAAGAAATGAATAATATCAGCTGGGTTACTTTTAACTAGTATAATATCACCAGATTCTACGGCTACATCAGTACCAGCACCAATTGCTAATCCAATATCTGCTCGGACAAGACTTGGTGCGTCGTTTATACCATCACCAACCATCATAACTTTATGTCCTTTTGCTTGATAATCTTTAATTATTTGTTCTTTATCTTCAGGCATCAATTGTGCATGAACGTGTGAAATACCAAGCTCTTTAGCCACAGCTTTGGCAACAGCTTTATTATCACCAGTAAGCATTACCGGCTCGATACCACGTTCTTTCAGGTCAGATACCATTTGTTTAGAACTTTCTTTAATTTGATCTCCCTGAGCAATAATACCTAATACTGTTTGATCAGCAATTAAATAACTAATGGAATTACCTTGTTGTGCAAGTTGCTCAAATTGACTTTGATCATAAGACATATCGTGCTGGTCTAAGTAAGATACGTTCGCAATCGTGAATTTTTGATTGTTAATGTGTCCTTCGAGTCCTACACCAGAAATAGTTTGTACATCTTGTGATTGAGGCACGCTAATTTGTTGTTGTTCTGCATAGTTATTAATGCTAAGTGCTAATGGGTGATTTGAATGACCTTCTAAAGAAGCAAATAGTCCTAAAATTTCATTGTTTGTATATTGATTTGAATAACTTTCAACATGATTAACTGAGAAATTACCTTCAGTCAGTGTACCTGTTTTATCCATCATCACATAATCAATATGTTGTGCAAGTTCAACAGCTTCTCTATTTTTAATGATTAATCCATTTTGTGCACCTAAAGAAGTTGATCGTGCTGTAACTAATGGAATAGCTAAACCTAATGCATGTGGGCAGGCAATGACTAATACTGTAACTAAACGTTCTAACGCAAAGTCTACGCTATGAGTAATCAGCATCCATGTGATAAATGCTATAATACCAACTGTTACAGCAAAGTAGAATAAATAACCTGCAACTCTATCTGATAATAGTTCTGCTTGAGATTTGTCATTTTGTGCTTGGCTAATTAAATCCATCACTTGTGATAGGTAGCTTTCTTCACCTGTTGCTGTTACTTTAATTTGAATACTACCTGCACCATTAATAGAACCAGCGATTACTTTATCATCTATACCTTTAGGAACTTGTTTAGATTCTCCTGTAACTAGTGACTCATCGACTGCAGTATCACCTTTGATAATGACACCATCAGTTGGTATACTTTCACCTGTTTTAACTTCAACAACATCATCAACATGAATATCAGCAATTTTTACTGTTTCACGCTGACTATCTTGAGTGATTTTAGTAGCTGTATTGGGTAATAGCTCAGCCATTTTTTGCAATGCATTACTAGCATTACCTACAGCATTCATTTCAATCCAGTGACCAAGTAACATGATTAAAATTAATGTTGCTAATTCCCAGAAGAAATCCATCGTGTGTTGAGAAGTTGCTGTAAAGTGATTTAAATAGAATGCATAGAGACTATAAATATAAGCTACAGTAATACCAAGAGCTACGAGTGTCATCATACCTGGTTTTTTCGATGCTACTTCATCTTTTGCACCAGATAAGAACGGTTTACCACCGTAAAAGAATAAAATTGTAGCCAAAATTAATACAATCCAATCTGAACCCGGAAATGTAAATTGGAACGGTAATCTTAAGCCCATCATTGGAGATAAGATAATGATCGGTATGGCAAAGATTAATGATACAAAGAACTTTTGTTTGAAATTGCCATGATGATGATGGTCATGACCTGAGTGATTTCCATGATGCTCATGGCCTGAGTGATTCCCATGGTGGTCATGGCCTGAGTGATTTTCATGATGCTCATGTTCACTATGATTCATATGCATTTGATGCTTTTTATCCATTACATATTCTCCTTCCTTAAAATTGTGTTTCAAATGTATGTTTAACATTTGCTTTTCTAAATTGTTATCAAAATTTTGATTATAATTTAAGTTGGTTTATAAACGCATTTATCAATTTTGAAGATATAACAGCTTTTAAAGTTAAAAATTTGCTAGCTATTATAATTAATTTAAAGTAAAGACGCACCTTTAGATGCGTCTTTTTTATACTTACATTTCAACTTCATATCCTTGATTCTCAATAGCTTCTTTGAAGTCGTTAAAACCGACTTTATTAGAATCAAATTGTACTGAAACTTCACTTTTAGCTAAATCCACATCTGCAGAATCAACACCATTTAATTCATTAAGGGCGCTTTCAACAGAAGATTTACAATGACCACAACTCATACCTAAAACTTTTATGACATCTTTTTCCATCAATTTCACCTCCCTTCACTAAAATTATACGTATTTATAATTTCATTCTTTTTAATCTTAACGCATTTGTTACAACACTTACGGAACTTAAAGCCATAGCTGCACCAGCAACCCAAGGTGCTAATAGCCCTAAAGCTGCTACTGGAATACCAGCAATATTATAACCAAATGCCCAGAATAGATTTTGTCTTATATTTCTAATTGTTAATTTACTTGCTTTAATAGCTTTTGGAATTAATAAAAGGTCTCCACCTAAAATCGTTACATCTGCTGCTTCGATAGCCACTTCTGTACCTGTACCAATGGCAATACCAATATCTGATTTGACAAGGGCTGGTGCATCATTCACACCATCTCCAACCATTGCCACTTTTTTGCCTTGTTGTTGAAGTTCTTCAACTTTAGAAGCTTTTTCTTCCGGTAAGACCTCAGCAATAATAGTATCGATACCTACTTGCTCAGCTATAGCTTGCGCAGTAATTTTGTTATCTCCAGTTAACATTACTACTTCAATATTTAAGTCATGAAGTTGTTGAATAGCTTCTTTGGCAGATGTTTTAACAGTATCTGCTACCGCAATAGTACCTTTAATGACATTATCTACAGAAATTAACATTCCTGTTTTTCCATCTTTCTCTTGCTGAGACAATTCATTTTCTGCTTTGCCAATAACTATGTCATTATCTTCCATTAATTTTCTATTACCTACTAAAAGAACGTGTTCATCAATGATTGCTTTAATTCCGCGTCCTGGTATAGATTGAAATTCATCGACTTCTAGGAATTCTAAATTTTTACCTTGAGCATATTTAACAATTGCATCAGCTAAAGGATGCTCTGAACCTTTTTCAGCACTTGCTAACAATTGTAAAGTTAAATCATCGCCAGAGAAATTAGTAACTTCTGGTTTCCCGTTTGTTATTGTTCCTGTTTTATCAAGAACAACTGTATCTATCGCATGTGTATTTTCAATATGCTCTCCACCTTTGAAGAGTATGCCGCTTTCAGCTGCTTTACCTGTACCAACCATAATCGAAGTTGGTGTTGCTAAACCTAATGCACATGGACAAGCAATCACTAAAACAGAAATTGCTGCTACTAAAGCAGTTTCAAAGTCTCCAGGTTGAACCAATGTTATCCATATAACAAAAGTCAGTAGAGCGATGCCCACAACTACAGGGACAAAGTAGCCTGAAATAATATCAGCTAATCGTTGGATAGGTGCTTTGGATCCTTGAGCTTCTTCAACAACTTTAACTATAGATGCAAGCGCCGTATCTTTACCTACTTTAGTAGCTTCAACCGTGATTAAACCATTTTTATTAATAGTTGAACCTATAACACTATCATCCTTAGTTTTTTCGACAGGAATAGATTCTCCAGTTAACATAGATTCGTCTATAGATGTCATTCCTTTAATAATCTTGCCATCTACTGGAATTTTCTCACCTGGTTTAACAATCAAAATGTCGCCTTTATTGACATCGCTTAAAGGAATCATAATTTCCTTACCATCTTTTAATACACGCGCTTCTTTAGCTTGTAAATTTAATAATTTACTAAGTGCATTCGTTGTTTGAGATTTAGCACGTGCTTCTAAATATTTACCAAATAGAATCAATGTGATAAGTACCGCACTTGTTTCAAAATATAAATGAGGCATATAATTTAGATTATTTAGCCATTTTATAGATTCATAAACACTATAGAAGTAAGCAGCACTTGTACCAAGAGCAACTAAGACATCCATATTAGCCGAACCATTTCGTAAATTCTTATATGCACCTTTATAAAATTGCCATCCTATAATAAATTGAATAGGTGTTGCTAGAATAAATTGAAACCAAGGTGCCATGAATATATTTGGTATCTTTAGCCCAAACAAATGTACAAACATTGTTATTAGTAATGGCGCTGATAATATGGCAGACGCAATAAGTTTGAACAATTGTTTTTTCAATTCTTGCTCTTTTTGAGATTTTTTCTCAGAAGAACCTTTATTTATTTGTGCGTCATAGCCAATAGATTGGGTTTTTTTGATTAAATCTTCTACCCCTATTGCGTTAGGATTATATTCAACCGTCGCTTTTTCTGTTGTCAAATTAACCATGGCATTTTGAACACCATCCATACGGTTTAATGTCTTCTCAATACGATTTGAACATGCCGCACATGTCATACCGATAACGTCTAATTCAACCTTTTCATTTAAAACACCGTAACCTGTATTTTCAATACTTTTTGTAATATCTTTTATATTCGTAGTTTCTGGATTATATTCAACCGTCGCTTTTTCCGTTGATACATTGACATTTGCATTTACGCCATCTAGTTTATTTAAATTTTTTTCAATACGATTAGCACATGCTGCACATGTCATACCTGTAATACTAATTGTTTCTTTATTTGTTTTATTTTCCAATTATATTCACCTTACTTAGAGAATTGTTTTAAAACAGCCATTAATTCTTCAATACTTTCTTGTCCTTCATTTCTTTGTATCGCATCACTAACACAATGTGAAATATGTTTTTCAGTGATTTTAAATCCCACTTGCTTTAGTGCAGCTTGGATTGCTGCGATTTGTGTCAATATATCTATACAATATCTATCTTCTCTAACCATTGATTGTAGTCCTCTGACTTGACCTTCTAAACGTTTCAATCTATTTAATAATGCATCTCTTTCTTTTAAGGCTTCCAAAATCACTACCTCTTTCCTTGTTAAATCTTTAACACCACTATATACCCCTATAGGGTATGTAGTCAACAGTTAAATCTTAACTTTTTTATTTTTTTGTAATTCACGGTTCGGTTCTGTTGCAAAGTTAGAAAAAACATCTAATTTACTTTTTTATCATTTCAGTGTTCGTTTAACTAGCTAACATATGACTGATTTCGTGGCATGGCGAAAATCCATAGATCTGAAGAGACCTACGGTTATTTACCTGAGTATATTGTCGCTGATGCTGGTTATGGTAGTGAACAAAATTACATGGCTATTATAGATGATTTTAATAGAACACCATTGATTACATATGGAATGTTTATTAAAGATAAAACG
>NZ_PPQR01000134.1:78995-79654 GCF_002902085.1 Staphylococcus simiae | reverse complement strand
GATGCTGGTTATGGTAGTGAACAAAATTACATGGCTATTATAGATGATTTTAATAGAACACCATTGATTACATATGGAATGTTTATTAAAGATAAAACTAAAAAATTTAAAAGTGACATTTTTAATACTCAGAATTGGGAATATGATGAAATCAATGATGAATTTATTTGTCCAAATCAAAAACGATTAGGATTTAAACGATATGCTTACCGTAACGATAAATATGGTTTCAAAAGAGATTTTAAATTATATGAATGTGATGATTGTACAGATTGTCCACTCAAACATCAATGTATGAAATCAAAGTCAAAAACAAATAAAAAAATAATGAAAAATTATAATTGGGAGTATTTTAAATCTCAAGTAAATCAAAAGCTTTCTGAACCAGAAACGAAAAAAATCTATAGTCAAAGAAAAGTTGACGTAGAACCTGTTTTTGGATTCACGAAGGCTATTTTGGGGTTCACTCGAATGTCAGTTCGAGGAATCGATAAGGTTAAACGTGAACTTGGATTTGTATTAATGGCAGTTAACATAAGGAAACTAGCAGCTCAACGAGCTGTTTATTTCAAAATTAATAACGAAAAAGACAATTTCTATCAATTTTCAATAGAAATTGTCTTTTTTTACTTAAACCTAGAACTTAATGTCCCAGGCTC
>NZ_PPQR01000134.1:71727-78985 GCF_002902085.1 Staphylococcus simiae | reverse complement strand
GTTTATTTCAAAATTAATAACGAAAAAGACAATTTCTATCAATTTTCAATAGAAATTGTCTTTTTTTACTTAAACCTAGAACTTAATGTCCCAGGCTCGTTTAACGTTTCATATTAGTTATGTTGTTCTTTGTGGCGACCTTTTAAAGCGATAGCAACGCCACCAATAATAATGATGAATAAAATAGAACCAATGAGACCTAGATATTTCACAGCAATACTGGCAATTTATAAATTTTTAACGATATATCGAAAAAATATTAGAAAAAGTGTTGACATATGTTTTAGCGAGGTATATATTTAGTTAGACTTCTAACGAAAGAGGTAATGAATGCTATGGAAATGACATATTCGTATTTATTTAGAATGTTGAGTCATGCAATGAAGCAGAAAGCTGATCAAAAGTTAGAGCAATTTGATATCACCAATGAGCAAGGCCACACGCTTGGATATTTATATGCGCACCAGCAAGATGGTTTAACTCAAAATGATATCGCTAGAGCATTGCAACGTAAAGGACCGACAGTAAGTAATTTACTGAGGAATCTTGAGCGTAAAAAACTTATATATCGCTATGTTGATGCTAAAGACACACGTAGTAAAAATATTGGGTTAACTACTGCAGGAATTAAGTTAGTAGAAGCTTTTACATCTATTTTTGATGAAATGGAAACAACGATGGAAGCACAATTTACTGCTGAAGAGAATGAACAAATGAAGAAAAACTTAACTAAGATGTTATCAAGTTTACAATAATAGATTAAGTGACTGTTTGAACAGTCGCTTTACTTAACACTATATAGTTAGATATCTAATTATTAGTAAGCTAACAATTAAATTAACTATTTTAAGGGAGTATAGACAATGAAAGACGAACAATTATATTATTTTGAAAAATCACCTGTGTTTAAAGCAATGATGCATTTCTCATTACCAATGATGATAGCTTCATTATTAAGTGTGATTTATGGGATTTTAAATATTTATTTTATTGGCTTTTTAAATGATAGTCACATGATTTCAGCGATTTCTTTAACATTACCAATATTTGCATTATTAATGGGATTTGGTAACTTATTTGGAATTGGTGCTGGAACATATATTTCTCGTTTGTTAGGCGCTAAAGATTATAGTAAAAGTAAATTTGTAAGTAGCTTTTCAATTTACGGTGGTTTAATTCTGGGTATTATCATTATTATTGTGACATTACCTTTTAGTGATCAAATCGCTTCATTACTAGGTGCTAGAGGGGAAACGTTAGCATTAACTAGTAATTATTTAAAAGTAATGTTTTTAAGTGCTCCATTTGTTATTTTATTCTTTATTTTAGAACAATTTGCACGTTCAATCGGTGCGCCAATCATTTCGATGATTGGTATGCTTGCTAGTGTTGGTTTAAATATTATTTTAGATCCAATCTTAATTTTTGGTTTTCATTTAGATGTTGTAGGTGCTGCTTTAGGGACAGCAATTTCAAATGTTGTAGCAGCATTATTCTTCATTATCTATTTTATTAAAAATAGTGATGTGGTATCTGTAAATATTAAATTTGCTAAACCGAATAAAGAGATGTTAGTTGAAATTTTTAAAATTGGTATTCCAGCATTCTTAATGAGTATTTTAATGGGCTTCACTGGTTTAGTATTAAACTTGTTCTTAGCTCATTATGGTAACTTTGCAGTTGCAAGTTATGGTATTTCATTCAGATTAGTACAATTTCCTGAATTAATTATTATGGGGCTTTGTGAAGGGGTAGTACCTTTAATTGCTTATAACTTTATGTCAGATAAAGGTCGTATGAAAGATGTTATTAAAGCGGTTATTTCATCTATTGGTGTTATCTTTGTTATTTGTATGATTGCAGTATTTACAATTGGACATCATATCGTAGGTTTATTCACTACTGATCAAGAAATTGTTGATATGGCAACATTTATTTTAAAAGTTACAATGACATCATTATTACTTAATGGTATTGGTTTCTTATTTACTGGTATGTTACAAGCGACTGGTCAAGGTCGTGGTGCAACAATTATGGCTATCTTACAAGGTGCTGTTATTATCCCTGTACTATTCATTATGAATGCATTATTTGGATTAACTGGTGTGATTTGGTCATTACTTATTGCAGAAACAATTTGTGCCTTAGCTTCAATGTTAATTGTTTACTTATTACGTGATCGTTTAACAGTTGATACTGCAGAACTAATCGAAGGATAAAAATATAAATTAAGCATTTCTAACTCGATATTGTATGGGTTGGAAATGCTTTTTTGTGCCGATATGAATCATATCTTTAGTTTAATCATTAAATCTAGTATGATTAAGTTGTTAAATATGTAGAATAGGAAATGATATAGTTGTATCACTCAATACGGCTTTTACAACAATTTTTAGAAACGCGTATGGATTTAGATATTATCAAAGAACGATATAATCAAGATTATGAAGCGGCAATATTTAATTATAATAACAACAGTTATCGTAGTAGAATGGCCAAGAAGACACCTACCAAAGAAGGGGACTTTGTAACGTGTTGGACGAAAGGTGATAACAATCGTAATCGTCCATTTAATATAAATGAGACAACTGATTATTTGGCTATAGTTGTTGCAGATCATACTTTAAAAGGGGTCTTTATATTTCCTAGGCAATCATTAATAGACTATAGTATTTGCACGACAGAAAAGAGACAAGGGAAAATGGCCTTTCGTGTTTATCCCAAATGGTGTCACAATTTAAATAACACAGCATTGAAGACGCAACAATGGCAAAGTACATATTTTTATCAAATTTAAAAGTCATATGATGTTCTATAGACACTTCGCTAATAACAAGTGTACAAAGAAGTCATATGACTTTTGTTGTAATATTAATGTTGCACGGTATCTTGACCTACTTTATTCCAAGTTAGAATGAAACTTAACATAGCAAGAATACTAATAACTGTTAATAAAATAAAACCAACGTTCCAACCGAAATGATCAACGACAACACCCAAGACTGTATTGGCCATCGAAGCACCAAATAGGTAACCGAATAAACCAGTTAATCCAGCAGCTGTTCCAGCAGCTTTTTTCGGTACATAGTCTAAAGCTTGTAAACCGATTAACATCACTGGTCCATAGATTAAGAAACCAATGGCGATAAGAGATAAATTATCTAACCAAGCGTGACCAGGAGGGTTAAGCCAATAAATTAAGACGAAAATAGTTACACCTAACATAAAGAAGAAACCTGCTGGACCACGACGTCCTTTGAATAATTTGTCTGAAATATAGCCACATAATAATGTGCCAGGTATACCTGCCCATTCAAAAAGGAAATAAGACCAACCTGATGATTTTAAATCGAATTGTTTTTCTTCACTTAAATATACTGGTGCCCAGTCAAGTACACCATAACGTACGAAGTAAACAAAGATATTAGCAAAGGCAATTGCCCATACCCATTTATTGTTGAGTACGTACTTGAATAGAATTTCTTTCGTCGTTAATTCTGTTTCTAATGTCTCTTTGTTGCTAGTAGTGAAGTCATTTTTATAGTATTCGATTGGAGGTAATCCTTGAGATTGAGGTGTATCTCTAATTAGTAAATAAGAAATAAATGCCACGATAAGGGCTAATAAAGCAGGATAAATAAATACACCTTCGAAGCCTTTTAAATAACCGAAACTATATAAGCCAGTCATCGTAATTCCCCAAGTCGCAATTGGAGCCATTAACCCACCACCGACATTATGTGCCACATTCCATAGGGCAGTCTTACTACCACGTTCACTGACACTAAACCAATGAACCAGCACACGTCCAGATGGTGGCCATCCCATTCCTTGGAACCAACCATTTAAGAATAAGAGTATAAACATAATTGTAATACTTGATGTGAAGAAAGGTACAAAACCTAATAATAAGTTAACAATTGCAGTCAGTACCAAACCGAGTACTAAAAAGACACGAGCGTTACTCCTATCACTTACAGTTCCCATAAAAAATTTACTGAAACCATATGCAATAGAAACAGCTGATAAAGCAAGACCAAGTTCACCTTTAGAGAAACCTTGTTCTTGTAATGCGAGCATAGCTAATGAAAAGTTCTTTCGTAATAAATAGAAACCAGCATAACCAATAAAGATTCCTAAAAAGACTTGGAGTCGTAAACGTTTATAAGTAGCATCTACTTGATCATCTGGCAAAGGTTTAATATGCTTTGCCGGTTTAAGAAAATTCATAACATCCTCCTTATATGTATGTATATTCAAATTTATATGCGACAAATCTATAATATATAGCTGTGTAACCGTTGTCAATGTGATTTCAGACAGATCGTGTGCTGGTTTTAGTAGGAAATGATGAAAATTATATTTATACAATTAATTGTATGGTTGGAAAAGTGAAGTATAGAAATGTCTCTCTATAGTAAGAAGTGTAGTAAAAGGTTGCTATTTTTATATACCTAGTATAAAATATATATCAAAAGGAGTGATCGCATGAATGTAGTTGGACACCATCATATTTCGATGTATACGAAAGACGCACAACAAAATAAAGATTTTTATACTAATGTGTTAGGTTTGAGGCTCGTTGAAAAGTCAGTTAACCAAGACGACCCATCAATGTACCATTTATTTTATGGTGATGAAGTTGGTACTGCTGGTACGATTTTAAGCTTTTTTGAAATACCTAATGCTGGACAAAAAAGACAAGGTACGGAATCAATTTATAGATTCGCTTTATTAGTACCTAGTAACGAGGCACTTGATTATTTTGAAGCGCGTTTAGAGCAATATCATGTTCATAGCGAACGACTAATATATTTAGGACAACAAGGTCTTACCTTTAAAGATAGTGATGATTTAGAAATTATATTGTTAGTGAATGATGATTATGACATTCCACATGCTTGGCAAAAGAATAGTTATAGTGATGTGCCACAACAATACCAAATTTTAGGTATGGGACCTGTAGAATTAAGAGTAAGAGATAGTAAAAGAACTATAGCTTTCTTAGAAAATGTGTTAAATTATCATCAACGTGATAACTTTGAAGAAACAGTATTAACTGTCGTAGACAATGGATTATATTCTGACTTTGTAGTGATTGAACAGGCTGGTGAACGTGTCAGACCAGGTCGTGGCTATATTCATCATATAGCTGTGAATACACCTAAAGATAGTGATTTAGATGCAATTTACAAAGAAATACAACAACAACCACAAAATAATTCAGGTATTATTGATCGCTATTTCTTTAAATCATTATATTTCAGACAAAACTCAATTATGTATGAATTTGCTACTGAACAACCTGGATTTACAGTTGATACATCTGTAGAAGCATTAGGGCAAACATTAAACTTACCAGATTTTCTAGAAGAGCAACGCGTTGAAATTGAAAGTAACTTACATGAAATTTAAAGGAGCATCTTAAATGGCAAAATTAGAAATGAATAAAAATACGCCGCTTGAATTTGGATTATATTCTTTAGGGGATCATTTATTAAATCCTCATAAAGGTGAAAAAATTAGTTATGAACAACGTATTAATGAAATTATCGAAGCAAGTAAGTTAGCTGAAGATGCTGGTATTGATGTTTTTGCAGTTGGTGAAAGTCACCAAGAACACTTTACAACACAAGCACATACAGTAGTATTAGGTGCAATTGCTCAGGCTACAAGTAAAATTAAAATTTCCAGTTCTTCTACTATCATTAGTGCGACTGACCCTGTTCGAGTATTTGAAGATTTCGCGACATTAGATTTAATTTCGCATGGTAGAGCAGAAGTCGTTGCTGGTAGAGCTTCAAGAACAGGGATCTTTGAACTGTTTGGTTATGATTTAAAAGATTATGATGAACTATTCGAAGAAAAATTAAACTTATTATTAGAATTAAATAAAACGGATCGTATTACATGGTCTGGTAAACATCGTCCTGATTTAAGAAATATGAAGATCTTCCCAAGACCTATCGATGACACTTTACCAATATGGCGTGCAGTGGGTGGACCACCAGCAAGTGCGATTAAAGCTGGGAAACAAGGTGTTCCAATGATGATTACGACACTTGGTGGTCCGGCAATGAATTTTAAAGGTTCTGTCGATGCTTACCGTCAAGCAGCTACAGAAGCGGGATTTGATGCGTCACCTGAGTCATTACCTGTAAGTACAGCAAGTTTATTCTATACAGCTGATACAACACAAGAGGCCATGCGTGAATTCTACCCGCATTTAAATACAGGTATGTCATTTATTCGTGGTGTAGGTTATCCAAAACAACAATTTGCTAATTCACCAGATTATCGTGAAGCATTAATGGTTGGTAGCCCTCAACAAATCATTGAAAAAATATTATATCAACATGAATTGTATGGTCATCAAAGATTTATGGCACAATTAGATTTTGGTGGCGTGCCGTTTGATAAAGTGATGAAAAATATTGAATTGATAGGTAATGAAATTATTCCAGCTATCAAAAAACATTTAACTAAATAGGAGCGTTAAACTATGAATATTGTTTTATTATCTGGTTCAACTGTAGGTTCTAAAACGAAAATTGCGATGGATTATTTGAAAAGTGATTTAGAAGCAATGAATGAAGGTCACAATATTGAATTGTTAGATTTACGTGATCTTGAGTTAGAATTTAGTGAAGGAAAAAATTATTTAGATACAACCGGTGATGTTTACACTTTAACAACAGCATTGATGCAAGCTGATGTCATCTTTATCGGCTTTCCAATCTTCCAAGCATCAATTCCTGGTGCATTAAAAAATGTCTTTGATTTACTTCCAGTCAATGCATTTAGAGATAAAATTGTGGGCATTGTAACGACAGCAGGTTCAAGTAAACACTATTTAATTCCAGAAATGCACTTGAAACCAATTTTAAGTTATATGAAAGCACATACGATGCAAACATATGTCTTTATAGAAGAACGAGATTTTTCAAATCAACAGATCGTTAATGATGATATTATTTTTCGCTTGAATGATTTAGCACAATCAACGATGCGTACAGCTAAGATACAGCAACAATTAATTGCAGAAGAAAATGATAAATATGATTTCTAAAAGATAACAAAAAAGACGTTCGGCACACTAAAAAAGTGATGACCGAACGTCTTATTATTTTAGGTTCTCTCCCAAATTGGACTGATACATAATTATTTTTTAAGCCTCGCTTTCCTAGGGTGCTGTCTCAGCCTACCCCAACTGGCAATACTTGTAGAAACTGATTAAATCAGTTTCTCTGTGTTGGGG
>NZ_PPQR01000134.1:50539-71717 GCF_002902085.1 Staphylococcus simiae | reverse complement strand
TGTTTATTTCAAAATTAATAACGAAAAAGACAATTTCTATCAATTTTCAATAGAAATTGTCTTTTTTTACTTAAACCTAGAACTTAATGTCTCAGGCTCTTATTTTGAATATTATCTTTTCTTATTGTTATTTGATTTTTCTGAGCTAAGAATATTTTTAATTCTTTCTAAAATATCTTCACTTTTATTTTGTTGTTTTGTCGTCATATTATCTACTTCCTTACACAATATAGATACCCATATTAACTATAAAACAAACGTCAATCAGTATAATTTTCTGTCCAATAAGGTTGTCTTTCATCATTAAAAGCAACACCAACACCTAATTTAGTAAATGATTGATTTAAAATATTTTTTCTATGACCAAGTGAATTCATTAACCCTTGATGCGCAAATATACTACTGGTTTGTCCATACGCTAAATTTTCACCAGCTGCATTAAATTCAATTCCATCTTGTTTCAATCGGTCAAATGGCGACTGACCTTTTAAATTGGTGTGATCAAAGTAATGGTTTGTAGCCATATCTTTACTATGATCACGAGCCGTATCAGAATTTTCTTTAGAATATTTTAAAGTAGGCAATTGATGTTGTCGTCGTTCAGCATTTACTAAATCAAAATTTTGTAGTTCGAAACTATTCGCTAAAGAGCGAGAAGGCGCTCCATATTGCTGTTTTAACCTATTTTCCATACTATCACTTACTTGTAAAACAGCAGTAACTGAATTTTTATTATGTTCATCATAAAACACAGTTGTATATATATGTTTATTATGAAAAACATCGTATTCTTTATTATTTTGTTCGAAGCGAATATTACCTTTATCAATTTCTTTTTCCGGGTCGCCTAAACGATTTCTCACTATATCTTTAGGTGTATTATATTTAATTTTATTTTTCGAAGTAATAACATTTTGATTTGAATATAACGCATTTACTTTATTATTTATATAGCTCACCATAATAAAATTATCATAATCATTATTATAGTATGTATACCATTTTGTACCATATTCATTGTATGTTACTCTTTTTGCTTTACCCAAATTTTTTTCTACTTGATTTTTAGAACTGTTCATTTGAACATTATTAAATGCAAATTCTTGTTTTTTGGGTGTATCTAATTTATTTTCTGACGAAGATATTTCCTTATTTATGTGAATATCTATATAGTCTTTAACTTCACCTTGCAAAGTTACAAGTGGCTTAAATTCTTTTATAGGTAGTATTAAAACTAAACATAAAAGAATGATTATTAATCCAAAAATCCTTCTAATTTGTAACACCTTCTATTAAATTAGTCTTTATCTCCATTAAATATAGAGTTTCTGACAATAACATAATCTACTGTACGCAATGATTCTAAATCTTTACCGCCAGCATAAGAAATTGAACTCTGTAAATCTTGTTGCATTTCAGTTAACGTATCTTTTAACGATCCTTTATGTTCAACAAACATTTTCTTACCTTCAACATTTTTGTGTTCACCTTTTTGGAACTCAGAAGCGCTACCGAAGTACTCTTTATATTGTTTACCATCTAGCTCAACTGTTTCTCCTGGAGACTCTTCATGAGCAGCAAATAATGAACCTACCATAACCATTGATGCACCAAAGCGAATTGATTTAGCAATATCACCATGAGTACGTATACCTCCATCTGCAATCAATGGCTTCCGAGCTGCTTTACTACATAAATTTAAAGCAGCTAGTTGCCAACCACCTGTTCCAAAGCCAGTTTTAATTTTAGTAATGCAAACTCTTCCAGGTCCTATACCAACCTTTGTAGCATCTGCACCTGCATTTTCTAATTCTCTAACACCCTCTGGCGTACCAACATTGCCAGCAATTACAAAACTATCAGGTAAATATTTTTTTATATGCTTTATCATATTAATCACAGAATCAGAGTGGCCATGTGCAATATCTATTGTAATATACTCTGGAATCAAGTTTTCAACTGCTAATTTTTCAATAAAGTTAAACTCTGCTTCTTTGACACCAACTGAAATAGATGCAAATAAATTATGTTGTTGCATTCTTTTAATAAAAGGAATTCTTGCTTCTTCATCAAAACGATGCATTATATAGAAATAATCATTTTCAGCAAACCATTGCGCTAATGCTTCGTTCATCACTGTTTGCATATTAGCTGGAACAACAGGTAGTTTAAACGTTTTCGGTCCAAACTTAACTGTTGTATCACACTCTGAACGACTTTTAACAATACATTTATTAGGTATTAATTGAATATCTTCATAATCAAATATTTTCATTTTAATTAGCCCCTTTTGACAGTTTTCAAAATATGGATACAAAATAAAAACCGAATGTTTTTAAATCAAACGTTTAAAACATTCAGTTTATACTATCCTTATATACTTTAACTGGTTTTATTCATAATGTAAATGGACTAAAGTACGATATTTAGAAATTACCAACTTGATTTTTTAACGCCTGGAATCTGTCCTTTATGGGCATGTTCTCTAAATGCAATTCTTGACATTTCGAACTTACGTAATACACCTCTAGGTCTACCTGTTACTTTACATCTTCTTGTTAATCGAGTTGGTGATGAGTCTCTCGGTAATTTTCTTAAAGCTTCATAATCACCTTTGGCTTTCAATTCTTGTCTTAACTCAAAATATTGATTAACTAATGCTTCTCTTTTTCTTTCTTTAGCAATTTTAGATTTTTTAGCCATATATATACCTCTCTTTTCACAAATCGTAATTATTACGTTTTATATAATACCATATATTTTATCATTTTCAATAGAAATAACTTACATTAACAAAATTTATCAGCATAATGATCATTTTCAAATGTTGAGTTGTCAATTTAAGTACAACAGTTTGTCACATAAAAACAAAAACAGGCGTCCCAAATGGAACAGCCTGTTCATTATCAAATCGTCGTATTTGAATAGTAAGAATTATTTAGTTTCACGGTGTAACGTATATTTGTTTAATCTTGGGCAATATTTTTTCATTTCAATACGCTCAGGATTGTTACGTTTATTTTTTGTTGTGATATAGTTACGATCTCCGCATTCTGTGCATGCTAATGTTACGTTTACGCGCACGTTAAACACCCTCTCTTGTATAGGAATCTTTACGGTTTATAATATTATCACAAGTTTTATCTTCATGCAATATAATAATATTAAAAATCTTAGTTATTAAAATTTTCGTATGTTTCGTCTTCAGTAGTTTCTAAGTCAATCGTATTAATATCAATTCCCAGTGCTTTAGCTACACCTTTACCATAATCTGGATCTGCTTTATAACAATGGCGAATGTGACGTCGTTTGACATCTTCAGTAACGCCTTCCATGGCATTAGCCGTATTTTGGAACATTCTTTCTTTTGCTTCGTCAGATTGTAATCTGAATAATTTACCTGGTTGTTCAAAATAGTTGTCATCATCTTGACGTTGATTATATTCATAACCATCTCCATCAGTAGGGAAAGCAGGCTTTTTATATTCAGGTTGTGAACCATAAACACCTTTATCATTAGGATAATAATGTGGTCCTCCACCTTGATTGTTATCAATAACTCTCATTTGACCATCTCTACTAAATGGACATAAATTTTCAATACCTACACCTTTAGGTTGGTTGACAGGTATTTGCCAATGGTTTACACCTAAGCGATAACGTTGTGCATCTCCATATGAGAATAAACGTCCTTGAAGCATTTTATCAGGTGAAAAATCAATACCAGGAATAATGTTTGTTGGTGCAAATGCAGCTTGTTCAACATCCATGAAATAATTGTCCGGATTACGATTTAATTCAAATTCACCAACTTCTATTAATGGATATTCATCGTGATACCAAACTTTTGTTAAATCAAATGGATTATCTCTATGATTCTTAGCTTGTTCTTCAGTCATCACTTGAATATACATTGTCCATTTTGGATAGTTGCCTTGATCTATAGCATTAAATAAGTCGCGTTGTGATGAATCTAAATCTTTAGAAATTACTTCCGCAGCTTCTTCATCTGTTAAATTTTCAATGCCTTGTTGTGTTCTGAAATGGAATTTAACCCATACACGTTCTCCTTTATCATTATACATTGAATATGTGTGTGATCCGAAACCGTGCATATGTCTTAAATCTTTTGGAATACCTCTGTCAGACATTAATATTGTTACTTGGTGTAAAGCTTCTGGTAAACCTGTCCAAAAGTCCCAATTATTTTGTGCACTACGCATATTTGTTTGTGGGTCACGTTTAACTGCACGGTTCAAACTTACAAATAATTTAGGATCTCTAAAGAAGAAAACTGGTGTATTATTTCCAACTAAATCCCAGTTACCTTCTTCTGTATAGAATTTAAGCGCAAATCCACGAATATCTCTTTCAGCATCAGCTGCGCCTCTTTCACCAGCAACAGTAGAAAAACGCGCAAACATCTCAGTTTGTTTACCGACTTCAGAAAAAATCTTTGCATTAGTATATTGTGTAATATCTTTAGTTACAGTAAATGTACCAAATGCACCTGATCCTTTAGCATGCATTCTTCTTTCTGGTATAACTTCTCTATCAAACTGTGACATTTGCTCTAAAAAGTAAATATCTTGCATTAGCAATGGGCCTCTTGGTCCAGCCGTCATACTATTCTCTCTATCGGAAACAGGGTGTCCAAATACTCCAGTTAATTTTTTATCTTGTTTAGACATATGTAATTACCTCCACTATTTATAATTATTACAATGTAATACCTATTATAATTTATCCCCTTTTTAATAACAACTAAACATCCTTGAAAATTGTCAAAAATCAGAAAATTTAATCATTTTCGCTTTAAAGTGCTAAAAAATCATTGAATAGTGTATCTAAAAAGATTAAAATAGTTGGTATATTTAAAATTTGATGGGAGAGAAAATATGGAAGATAATAAAATGAACCGTAGTCTTAATTCTAGACATATTTCAATGATAGCTATAGGCGGCGCTATTGGAACTGGTCTATTTGTAGCTACAGGTAATATAATTTCACAAGCTGGTCCTGGTGGTGCAATATTAGCCTACCTTATTATAGGAATCATGCTATATTTTTTAATGTCATCTATTGGTGAATTAGCAACGTTTTATCCAGTATCAGGATCATTCAGCTCATATTCAACAAGATTTGTTGACTCTTCACTTGGTTTTACTATGGGTTGGCTTTATTGGGCATTGTGGACTCTTGTAACAAGTGTAGACGTTATTGTTGCATCAAACGTTTTATATTTTTGGGACACATTTAAGTTTTTCAATCCTATTATTTGGAGTTTAATATTTATTACTTTATTACTTTTATTAAATATTTTCTCTGTTAAATCATTTGGTGAAACGGAATTTTGGTTATCGTTAATTAAAGTCATCACTATTATTACCTTTATTGTATTAGGTATTTTAATGATCTTTGGTATTTTAGGCGGCCATACATATGGTTTCGAAAATTATACACGTGGTGAAGCGCCATTTGTTGGTGGAGTATCAGGTTTCTTAGGAGTGCTATTAGTTGCTGGATTCTCTGTAGGTGGAACTGAAGTCGTAGCTGTTACAGCTGGTGAATCGAATGACCCTAAAAAATCTATGCCAAAAGCAATTAAATCTGTATTTTGGAGAATATTATTATTTTACGTCCTATCAATTGCAGTTATAGCTGCTATTATTCCATATACAGATCCGTTATTATTAAATAAGAACGAATCAGTTAGTCAAAGTCCATTTACAATTGTCTTTGATAGAGTTGGTATCGCTTTTGCAGCATCAGTTATCAATGCTGTTATCTTAACTTCCCTACTCTCTGCTGCAAATTCAGGAATATATACAACTAGTAGAATGTTATTCTCGTTAAGTGATGATAACAAAGCACCAAAATTTTTAAGTAAATTAAACAAAACGACTAAATTGCCATTAAGAGCGATTTTGACAACTTATATCATTATTGTATTGGTCATTATATACGCAAACTTTAATGCTAATGCTGTTTTCAATCTACTTAATATCATTGGTTCAATGGTTATTGTTGTTTGGGGTTCAAGTATTTGGTCACAAATTCGTTTACGTCATGCAATTAAAAAACAAGGTCAAAATCCAAGTGATGTTTTACCATATAAAGCACCTTTTTATCCATTAGGACCAATTATTGTAATTGCAACACTAATTTTCCTATTAGTTGGTAGTTCTTTCGAAAGTATGCTTCATGGTGATTGGATAAGTGTTCTTAGAAATTTCATGCCAATTATAATATTAGCAATTATTTATTTTGTGCATAAACTGATTCATAAGACCAAATTCGTGAAACTAGAAACAATTGATTTAACACCTCATGATTATGACAATCAAAAATAACGAAACAACACTGGTAAAGTTGATCTTTGCCAGTTTTTTTTTATGACAAAATTTACAATGGTCTTAAGAGTCTGGGACAAAAGCATTTTACACTTAAAATGAAGCATTGGGCAGTAACTGTCTGATTTGTAAAATGTTGATTTATCAACGTTTTACAAACCTAGTCAGTTTTGCCGGGGTTGCAGGGACCCAACACAAAAAAACTGGTTAGTCAGTTTTTTCATGCCATGCAAGTTGGGCAAGGGACCCGTCATAGAAAAATTTTAAAAATAAAATTTTTTCTTTTATGTGCAAGACGGGCATCTACGAAATAATTTGTTTTGAAATAATTATTTCTGTCCCACTCCCTTCTGTCCCACTTTCTTATAATATTCTTTATTTTAGTTATTTTGTATTTTGTGTATAATAAAAGTAAGAAAATGGTTTCAGGGGTGAAAACAATGATTGGACAAACAAATTTATTTGATGATGTCATCAAACAAGAGGAAAGATTTGTCGTTGTAGTTCAAGCATTAGAAGAAAAACAAGGCCAATTATTAAAAAGAACGTTGAGGGAGTATCCAGGTTTAAATCATGAGCAAATGACAAACCTTTTCACTCATCTTAAAGAAGTATTTCAAGAAGAAGAATTTGAGCAAGAACAATCAGCTTTTAGTATTACTGTCTATACTAATTTAGACTATGCAGCTGATCAAATCTATGCGCATGTTAAACGTTTTAGAGGCAAGCATGAGTGGACACAAACTGCAAAATAGCATTTACTATTAAATAGTAACGACATTAACCATCTAGACAATAGATATTAAAAAGAACGCTCCAAGAAAATTTTGCAGCGTTCTTTTTAATGTAGATAATATTATTTAATTGATAAAATCTCTTTCAGTGCAACAGGGATACCGTCTGAATCGTTATCAAGTGTTTCTTTATCAGCATATTTTTTTAACTCATCTGCAGCATTACCCATTGCTACTGCTAATCCAGCTACATCAAATAAAGATTTATCATTCATGCTATCACCAAATGCTATAACTTGATCAATTGTAATATCTAATTTGTCGCATAACGCGATGACAGCATTGCCTTTAGATACATTTCTTGCCATAAATTCTAAAAAGAATGGTTTACTAATCGTTGCATCAACATTGTCATTAAAAATGCCATTTAGGTCAATTCTAGCCTCTGTTATATTTGCAACATAATCAACACCCATTACTTTTGGCACTTCATCTTGAATATATTCTTTTAAGTCCTGTACTTTTTTCATCGGTAAACCTGTTAATTCTGACTCTATATTCATATACTCATGTTCACCTTCATAGATGATGTGACCATCTTGATAAGTTAAAATAAAGAACTGTCGTTCTCGACAATAATCTACAATCTCATCAAAATCTTCTTTAGATATACTTTGACTATGTTCAACTTTTTCATTAGCCATATTTATTGTTCTTCCACCATTATAACTAATGATATAACTATTATGTTCAGGTAAGGCTAATTCTCTCGCTGCAGGTATCATTCCTTCTGTTGGTCTACCTGATGCTAAAACTACGTAATATCCACAATCTTGAATATCCTTTAAATATTGAAGCGTTGACTGTGAGATTACATTATCAGATGTTAATAATGTGTCATCCATATCTAATGCAATTAATTTATAATTTGCCATTGATTCTATAGCTCCTCTCTATATCTATTACATACTATATTACAATATATTAAGGTTATTCGTATATAATTCGCTCTAAAACACCAGTTTTATTAATATCAACTAATTCAGAATGACAAGTACTAAATTGTTTATTCAAATGTCGTACTAAGGCACCACTCTTTTCTTTTCTACTGAAAGTTAGAATTGAAGGCCCTGCTCCGCTAATAACCGTGGCATATGCTTGAAATTCTTGTGCAATTGCCTTTATATCGGCAAATTCTTTAATTAAAGGTTGTCTATATGGTTCATGAAAACCATCTTGTTGCATTAATTCCCCTGCTAAGTCATAGTTATGTTGTGCTAAGGCACAAATCATTGTATTACTAATAGCACTACTTTTGACCGCTTCATTGTGACTTAAATGACTGGGTAAAGCTTTTCTAGACTCAACGGTTCTCAGCTCATAAAATGGTATTGTTACTACTATATCGACATCTGGAATATCAATATGCGCAACCGATGTCTTGTTAGTTATATCATTATAATATCCTGCTATTAATCCACCATAAATAGTTGGAGCTACATTATCGGGATGTCCTTCAATTTCAGTCGCTAACTGTAATATTTCATATTTGGATAATTGAATATTACCAAAATAATTAGCAATATAGATTGCCCCAACTAATGCCGAAGCGGATGAGCCAAGTCCTCTAGCCAAAGGAATCTCACTTCTCATTGTTATATGAAGTGCCGGTAAAGTAACATTATATTTTTGTGCTACTTGCTGCGCTACTTGATATATAAAATTGGTTTCGTCAGCTGGCAAACTTTTTGATGCTTCATCTAAAAAATCATATTCCCAGTTAGCACTATTGCTTTTTTGTACGGATAAAAAAAGAAATTTATCTAAAGCCATACCTATTGAATCAAAACCTACACCCAAATTTGCAGTAGATGCTGGTATAGTTAACTCTAATATGTCAGACATATTATAATGCTCCTTTGATATAGTTAATAATGCTATCTTTATCATTTGGTAAAGGTTTGATTGGATTATCCAATAGAGATATAGCAGTATCTGGATCTTTTAAGCCGTTACCTGTCAATACTGCCACTACTTTTTTACCTTTAGGTAATTTTCCCTTACGATGCAATTTGATCAGACCTGCAATAGACGCATTACTTGCCGGCTCACTAAATACACCCTCTTTAGTAGTCATTAATTGATAAGCTTCTAAGATTTCTTCATCAGTAACACTATCAATTAATCCATTAGACTCTTCTAATGCAGTTGTAGCTTTCTTCCAACTTGCAGGATTTCCTATTCTAATGGCTGTAGCAATTGTTTCTGGATTTTTAAATATTCTATTTTGAACAATTGGTGATGCACCTTCTGCTTGGAATCCATACATTTGTGGTAACTGTGTATGTTTAGCTTCATGATACTCTTTAAAACCTTTCCAATATGCAGTGATATTACCTGCGTTACCAACTGGAATCGCTAAAATATCTGGTGCTTGTCCATCTAATTGTTCTATAATTTCAAAAGAGCTTGTTTTTTGCCCTTCAATACGATATGGATTAACAGAATTTACCAATTCAATATCGCCGTTTTTAGCTATTTCTTTAACTATTTCTAATGCCTCATCAAAATTACCCTCAATTGAGACAATTTCAGCCCCATACATCACAGCTTGAGATAATTTACCTAAAGCGATTTTACCTTCTGGTATAACAACAATCGCTTTCAATCCAGCTCTCGCAGCATATGCCGCAGCTGATGCTGACGTATTCCCCGTTGAAGCACAAATGACAATTTTTTTGCCTTGTTCTTTAGCCTTTGTCACTGCCATTACCATTCCTCTATCTTTAAAAGAACCCGTTGGATTTGCACCTTCATATTTAACATAAAGCTCTATGTCTAGCATTTGTGATAAATTTTGACAGTAAATTAACGGTGTATTACCTTCATTTAAAGTTAGTTTAGGTGTGTTTTGATCTACTGGTAATTGCTCTTTAAATTCTTCAACTAATCCTTGCCATCTTCTCATATTGTATTAAACTCCTTCTACTGGATAAATTTTTTCAATTTCATAACCATTTTGTTGTAATAATTGTTCAGGTGACTCATCTAAACCTACAATAATTGTTGCAACAGTACCCTCATCATAAGGTACCGTAGATAATGACTTATGCAATGGCAATACTGATTTTAATTCTTTTTCAAACTTGTCAATTGACTTATTGTCATTATTTATAACAATATAATAACTACTTCTTTCTTTTATATTTACCTCATTATCAGCATCCATCATTTCTCTAGTTTCATCCGTCTTAAGCTCAAAATGAGGCGGTAGTGTATGTAAATTGGATTCAAAGAAAAGTGCTACATTTAATAAATCACTAACAACTGCGCTACCAGTGGCTAAACTTCCTGCACCTTTACCATAAAACATTGTATCACCCACTGCATCACCTACAACATAAATGGCATTATATTCATTTTCTACTGCTGCTAACTGATGTCTTTTATCAATAAGTGTAGGTTCAACTGAAGCCTTAACTTTTCCATTTTCGTATGTTCCTTTACCAATAAGTTTAACCTTATAACCTAATTGATCAGCTGCATTGATATCTTTTAATGCAACTTGGCTAATCCCTCTTCGTTTAACGTCGTGCAATTTGATAACTTGGTTAAATGATAAATAAGAAGTAATCACTACTTTACGTGCTGCATCTACCCCTTCAACATCGTCAGTAGGATCAGCTTCTGCAAAACCAAGTCTTTGTGCTTCATCTAAAGCATCTTCAAACGTAGTATGTTCATTAGTCATCTTAGACAAAATAAAATTCGAAGTACCATTCAAAATCCCCATAAATTTTGAAATATTATTTGCATTTAGTCCGTTATTAATCGCATTTACAATTGGAATTCCACCTGCAACACTAGCTTCAAATTTCAAAGCTACCCCATTTTGTTCTGCCAAATCTTCTAGTAATTTCAAATGAATTGCTAGTAAATCTTTATTAGCAGTAATTACATGCTTTTTATTTTTCAATGCGGTTCTCAACCAATCAACAGTTGGTTCTATGCCGCCCATCACTTCAACGATAATATCGATTGACTCATCATTTAAAATATCATTAACATCTTCAGTTAAATGATATTGGCTAATATTTAATGGTCGTTTCTTAGATTTATTACGAACTAAAATATGTTTAATATGAATATCTTTATTTAAGGTATCTTTTATTTGTTGTCGATTTTCTTCAATAATTTTAACAACACCAGACCCTACTGTACCTAATCCTAATAATGCAATATTTAATTGTTTCATAAATTATGTACCTCCATTTGTGCTTTTGAGAAAAACAATTGTATTATTGAAAAATACTAGATGATAGTATAGTATAGAATTATTCTTTATTTTTGTAAAGTTCGCAATATTTAAAATATAAATATATAATATCATTCTTACTTACAAAACTGAATAAAATTTTCTGATTTTTTAGAAAGGTTGGCATGCACTATGAAAGTTTCAAAATTTGGCGGAAGTTCAGTATCTAACGCTAGTCAAATTAAAAAAGTATTAAACATCGTTAACTCTGATCCTGAAAGACAAATTATTATTGTTTCAGCACCCGGAAAAAGATATGATAACGATGTTAAAACTACTGATCTCTTAATTAGACTATATGAAAAAGTAATCAATAAATTAGATTATGTTGATAAGAAAAAAGAAATCATTCAAAGGTACGATGATATTATTAAAGAACTACATATGTCTAAAGATTTATTGTCAATTATTGATCATACATTAGAGCAATATATTGCTACTTTAAAAGAACAACCTGAACGATTATTAGACGCTTTGCTATCATGTGGTGAAGATTTTAATGCTCAATTAATTGCACAATATAATAATAGTCAAGGCATTCCGACAAAATATTTATCACCTAAAGAAGCTGGAATTATCGTTACAGATATTCCACAGCAAGCTCAAATTTTAAATTCATCTTATGATCAAATTAGTAAATTAAAAAACTATAAAGAGAAATTAATTATTCCAGGATTTTTTGGTGTTTCACAAGAAGATTATATTGTTACTTTCCCAAGAGGTGGCTCAGATATCACTGGAGCCATTATTTCAAGTGGTGTCAAGGCTACGCTTTATGAAAATTTTACAGATGTCTCTGGAATTTATAAAGCCAATCCAAATATTATCAAAGAGCCAGAATTAATCGATGAAATTACTTATCGAGAAATGCGAGAATTGTCATATGCTGGATTTAGTGTATTCCACGATGAAGCTTTACAACCCTTATATAAAGACCGCATTCCAGTAGTAATCAAAAATACAAATCGTCCTCAAGATAAAGGGACTTATATTGTCCATGATAGACAAGTTAATTCAAAAAATATTATTAGCGGTATTAGTTGCGATAAAGATTTCACAGTTATCAACATTAAAAAGTATTTAATGAACAGACAGGTTGGTTTCACTAGGAAAATTCTTGGTGTCTTAGAAGACAATAATATTTCTTTCGATCATATGCCTTCAGGGATAGACTCTATCAGTATCGTCATGCGCTCAAAACAAATTAAAAACAAAGAAAACAAAGTTTTAAATGAGATTAGAAAACAATGTGATGTTGATGAACTAAGTATTGAAAATGATTTGGCAATATTAATGATAGTTGGAGAAGGTATGAATCAAGTGGTTGGTACCGCAAATAAAATTACACATGCTCTTGCAGAATCTGGTATTAACTTAAAAATGATTAACCAAGGTGCATCAGAAATATCTATGATGTTTGGTATTTCTGTTGACGATGCAGAAAAAGCTGTATTATCAACATATGAATTTTGTTATCACGGTATAGAATTAAAAAATTTATGCGACCCTGCATAAATGAGCTATAACTACTATTCTAAATTTTTTCATAAATAACTTCATAAATCTTAAAATATCCCCTTATAGAGTGAGAACACATAATATAACGTCGTTTTGATTATCGTTATTTTGTGCAAATTCACACCTTATAAGGGGATTTTAATAATAATTATCATTGCAATTAGTTATTTATTGTTTTTTGAATAGCATCTTTAATACGTTGCTCACCTACTACAAATTTCAAAGTGAAAAATTGGTAATAACTTAACGCATCAATAACTTTCTTATAATTTGAAAAATGAAGATATTTTTGTTGTTGCATCAAATCATACATTAATACAATTTCAGGTTTTAAATAATCAATATTCCATTTCAAACTATGAAAATAAATGGTTTTCTTAGGTAGACGAATATCTGAATCCAATCTAAAAATCCAGTCATTTTTAATAACATCATAAATATATATGTGCATAATGACATTTTCATTAAATGCAACATCTACTTGAGTTATTTTAGACAATGCAATTTCATCTGATGAAATAGGTTGATTCATTTTATCTATGTATATTAATTTATAATCTGAAGATATTACTTTAATGATGTCACTTAAACGCTTGCGTTCCACACATATCTCTACTATAGAAGGCAATTCAAATTCATCATTTAAGAAAAGTTGCATCGCTACTTCACCATGGAACATAAACAATTGCGATGATGTTGTGATTAATTTGTTTACTAGTTGTTCTGTTGCTCTATTATCTTCCATTTATAAACACCTCCTAAGCAAGCGCTTTCACAAATTTAATTATACCTTTTAGGCATTACTATTTCAATAAACAATATAATTCAAAAAGTGACACTTTTTCTTCATTATAAACAAAATATTTAATATATTATATGCTGTCACGAAGATTTCACGTCATAATCATTGAACATCATATACCATGAGTTTATAATTTAAATATAACAATTATTATCATAATTAGATTAATAGATATTGTTGACATTTGTAAAATAATTTAATCAACAACGACGATAATATTGTTCATTATCTTTTTAAAACTGAGAACAAAAGGACTGGTGAATGTAAATGTCGCTATATGTCATACTGTTTGTTATTATAGTTGCTTTAATAATCATTATTATCTTAAATCAACGATATAGTAACAGCAAAATTGAAACAGAAGAATATGCCAGAAAACAATTAATAAAGAAAAACAAGACTTTGAGTAACGAGAATGAAGAATTGCGTAATCAAATGTTAAGTTCAAACCAAGATATTGGTCATCATGCATATAAAAATGCTAAACGCGACTTACGTCATATTTTAGACCAATATATCGAAGATGGTAAATTAAAATATTATGAAATCGTTGAAACAAGTAGTCTTGCTATCAAACATACATTATTCGATTTCGCTAGATCATTTGATTTTATTATTATATCCGATATTGGCTTAATTAATGTGGATGTAAAAAGTTGGGGAGAAAAAACGTTTTATCATTTTGATGTTCCGGATGAACATGCAAATGAAAACAATTCCAACGATATTGAAAAAATTGCTGGACACTATATTAGTGAAGCATATCATAGTCAATTTAACTCTCCTAACAGAGCTGTTTATACATTCACTGAAACTGTACAGCCCAACCGAGTCGTTTACGATTTCTATGATTATGATCCATACCAATTAGCCGCTAATAATGCCAAAATATTAAAAGATCAATTAGAACAACAACTAAACTTCAAAATACAAAGTACTGGTGTTATTTATTTTAGCGATGGAACTGTTAACATTATCCAAGGTTCACAAGAACGTGATAAATATGTTGATACCGTGTCAACTAAATCTTCTTTAAATAGTATCGTTAACGACGCTATTGAATTATCTAAACACCCTCTTGATGAACAGCAAGTTAAAGCTATTAGTAATATATTTAAATAAACTTTAAACCCCAAGTAATACTTAATATTAAGTACTTCTAGGGGTTTCTTATTTTATAAGTTCATTATATTTTAATACTATATGCTTACTTACTCCATATATTCAAATGCTGTTTTTTAGCTTTTTCTTGTGCTTTTATGAACACGTTGCGATACTTGCCATTAGGTGCAAAATATTTTTCCCTAGCTAACCCTTTGTCAACTAATTCTTTATTATACATATGATCTTTATCTAACCAAACATATGCTAATGTTCTACCATAACGATCTTCTTTTTCCTTATCATATTCTAAAAAAACATCTCTATTAGTTAAAGTCTTTTTACTATAGTTAGAAGCTTCTTTTCCATAAGGTTGAACAGGTGTATTTGGTTTGACTGTTTCCGGTGTATCCACCCCTGTTAGTCTAACTTTTATTTGTTGACCATTTCTTGTAGCTACAAACGTATCTCCATCCACTACGCGAGTAATATGTACTTTATCTTTATCTTTCAAATCACCAGATTGAATAGAGTCATTACCTTTATTAAATGGTCCTGAATGATTGATAAATTGAAAAGCTAACACACCTATAACAATTAACGCCACAACTATTGTAGTGATTGACTTATTCGATTTCACTATGACACCTACTTTTTACTATTTTTGTACCGACTAATCATATATAAGTTATAAAGCTACGTCAATAGTCATATTTACTCTCATTCCTTTTAAATCTTTTGAACCATGATATAATAAAATAGTTAAGGAGTGAATAAAATGAATATCAATAATGAGAATATGGTCACATTGGTTGCTGTAATCATTGCAGTAATTATTGGTATAATTCTCCAAGTAGTCTTTAAATTACCTTTAATCGTTTCTGCAGTACTCTCAATTTTCCTAGGTATATTAGTCGGCTTCATAGTATATATTATCATCACGATTGTTAATAAAAGACGACATAAATAAGCTAGTAAAATTAATAAGGTTTGTTGTAAAATGACATGATATTATGTCATCTTTATAGCAAGCTTTATTTATTTGAGTATAACTAAATTAGCTTGCAACTCTTGCTACAGATAATTAGCAAGACTGACAACTATAGCCAACCTTTATCTATTGCTTTTTTCCATGCATTAAATCTATTGTCAGCAAATAGTTTATCTATAATTGTTGACGTATAATTGCGCACTGTACCATCACTTAAAAATAATTTATCTGCTATTTCTTTACTACTTAATCCATTTCCTATTTCCCTTAAAACTACTTGTTCTTTATGCGTTAATGGATTTGACTCAGTAAATAATGAAGTCATTAAACTAGAACTATATTCTTTTTCACCTTTCATTACTTTATGTATCGTTTGTACTAAATCATCTATAGATCTTTCCTTTAACACATAAGCATCAACATCATTAGCAACAGCTTTTTCAAAGTATCCACTACGTTTGAAGGTTGTAACAATAATGATTCTCGTATTAAGTTGACGCTGTCTAACTAACGATAAAACCTCAAGACCTGTCATTCCAGGCATCTCTATATCCAATATGGCTACATCAGGTTGCAGTTGTGCAATTTTTTCGAAAGCAACGTTACCGTCACCTATATCTGCTATTATGTCTATTTCTTCATGAAAATTAATAAGTTGAACCATCGCTTGTCTAAGCATATTTTGATCTTCAGCAATAATGATAGAAGTCATGCTATCCCTCCTAATGGTATGGAAATCATTAACTTTGTACCTTGTACATTACTAATTTCCAACTTACCTTCAAGTTGTGCTACCCGTTGATAAATACTTTTTAATTCCGTTGGCTCAACATCAGCATTGATACCTTGTCCATTATCTTGAATAGTGAATATGAGCATTGTATGATGTTGTGTTAATGAACCATAAACGTTATTAGCACCTGAATGTTTAATTACATTATTTATTGCTTCTCGTAAAATCATGGCTAAAATGGATTGTTTTGCAGGGTTGAAAACATTTGCAAGATGTCCGTTTTTAAAAGAAAATTGTATACCTGTGTCCTGTAATACTTTTTTAACTGCTGCAATTTCATCCTCAAATGATTGACATTTTAAATCACTAATGATTTCTCTAACTTTCATAAGTGAATCTTTAGATAAATCATTGATTGCTAATAATTCGGCTTTCGTAGCCTCTATATTTGAATCTGCGAGTTTATATGCAAGTTCTGACTTTAATGACAAACTAGCAAATACATGTCCTAAGGTATCATGTAAATCTTGTCCAATACGATGACGTTCTTGTTCAGCGATCAGTACATTAATATATTCATTCTTTTGTTCAATTTCAGTTTTAAGTTGACTATCTGCTACAACTTTGAAATTACCAAGCATAATTAATGTAATAACAACATAAAATATTACCATCGTGATAATCATATTAGAATCAAATAGATATGTAATAGTCAAACATAATACCACCGTTGTTAAATACATCATAAATTCTTTAGATTTCACTGTTACTTTCAAAGTAAATGGTAATGCAAAAGCACTAAAAAAGAAAAATAAACTAATCATTGGTTGAAAACTATAGACAAAATAAATAATCGCTAAATAATGTATCACTAACATACTAAACAAAAGATTTTGATTTAGCTTTTTATAAAAGATGACAAGTAAAACGTATGATACTGTAAATATTAAAACAATACAAACATATACCCACTTAGGGCCTCTGATTGAACTAACAAACATTCCAATGAATGGAAAAATTAAATATAGTAACGACGATAATTCACCGAGTGGTATCTTTAATTTCTGTTGCATTTTAATTACACCACACTTTTCTGTTTATTTATAAAGTAAGTAATTATTATAAAAACAACACTATATAATAGTAGTATAGCAAACGATTGAAATTGAAAGCCTTCATTTTTTGTCACACTTATACCTAATTGCTTTAAATGATATGAAGGTAAACTTTTCCCTATGTGCTGTAACCAATGTGGAAATGTATTGATTGGAAACCATAAACCACCAAGAACTGCGAGACCAATAGTTAAGATATTGCTTATAGAACTTACTTTTTGACTATCTTTAAATTGTGCAAAGATTAAACCTAATGATAAGAAGCTACTACCACCTAACCATAATAGAAAACCAGATAACAACCATTTAGACATTGTCATATTGACCTCTTTATAAAAATGAGCTACTAAGAATAATATAACAATGGCAAACAAATATTGAAACGTTGTTTTTATCATTTTAGCTGTATAATAATTTGAACTATTAAAGGTAGTAGACATTAATTTTTTAAACCAACCATTATTTTGCTCTTCAATTAAATCTAAAGGAAATGTCATCAAACTAAAACTGATTAAGCTATAAACTGTCATACTATACATATAATCTTTATAAAAATGATGTTCAACAGTTTTTGGTAAATCTAAAATACTTGTAAACAAAATATAAAAGAATACTGGGAAGATAATTGATAACATTAAGGTCAATTTTTTACGAAACATGATTTTAAATTCATATAAAAAGTAACTTAATAGCATGATTTATCACCTACTTTATTATTGTTATCACGAAATAAAGCTTCTAATAATGATGTTTTACTAATTTCAATATCATTTAAATTGACCTGCGCAGATTTCAATATAGATAGAACTTTATCAACATGAGACGTCGTAATAATAATCTGATTTGTAGTATCTCTAGTTAATTGATATAAATTACATTGATTTAGTTTAAGATTATAGCTTGATGGTATTTTAATCACAGATTGTTGATGTTCTTTGATTGCTTGTGGTGAATCATAAAAATGGATGTGTCCTTGATCTAAAAATATGACTTTATCAGCCATTCTCTCAACTTCTTCAATATAATGTGACGTATAAAAAATTGTTTTATCCTGTTGTTTTAATCGGTTAATGATTGACCAAAAATGTTCACGAGTTTCTATATCCATCCCTGAGGTAGGCTCATCTAAAATTAATAGCTGTGGTTGACCAACTAATGTTAACGCAAAATCAAGTATACGCTGCTGACCACCAGATAAATTTATAGCATATTGATTTAATATTTGGTCATCAAATTTTGTCAGTTCTATAAATTTATTATATGTCATCGTTTCATTATAAAATGATTGATATAAATGAAATAATTCTTTAACTTTAGCAAATTTTGGAAAGCTAGAATATTGATACATCACTCCTCTATGAGCATTATCTAACAAGTTATCATAATCAGTTATCTCTCCTTTACTAGCTTTAATGTTACCTATTAATAAGTCTATTAGTGTTGACTTTCCAGCACCATTTTTTCCTATTAAAGCCGTGCATTGTCCTTGTTCAATATTAAAATTCAAATCTTTAACTACATCTTTATTATTGAAAGTTTTAGATAAATTATTGATGGTTATCATTATAAACACTTCCTTTTTTGTTATAAATCAACTTTAACTGAATTTATTAATGTGTATTAGTAGCAATTGTCATGAAATAGATATGACATATGTCATTTTAGTTTACATAATATAATTATAGGCGATAAAAAACGCCTCGCATTATTAAAATGTGAGACGTTTACTTTTTATAAGATTGGTGACACTAATTTTGCTAAAGCTTCTTTAATTTTAATAGAAGTTGATCGTTGTTCATATATTTCTTTCGTTAATTGTTTAGATTTTGTAATGTCATCTTCATAAGCTGCTTTTAAATTTTTAGCCAGTTGTTCATCATAGATAAACGCATTAACTTCAAAGTTTAATTCGAAACTTCTAAAATCCATATTAGCAGTTCCAACAGATACAGCTTCTTCATCAATCAAACACATTTTAGAATGAATAAAACCATTTTCATATGTGTATACTTTAACACCACTTTCTAATAAATCAGAAGCATTTGCGTATGTTGCCCAATAAACAAAAGGATGATCTGGTTTACATGGAATCATTAAATGTACATCAACACCTGACTTCGCGGCCATTTTTAAAGCGTTAATATAAGAACTGTCAGGAATAAAGTATGGACTTTGTAAATAAATTGATTTTTTAGCACTCATAATCATTTTAGTATAACCATACTCTATTTGATGCCACTCACTTGCAGGACCACTTGCAGCAATTTGAATCGCTGTTTTACCTTCCACGCCATCTTTTTTAGGGAAGTATTTTTGATCATATTCAAATTGTGGACGATGTGCTTGAGAATTCCAATCTAAAATAAATCGCAATTGTAACGCATCAACTGCATCACCATGAATACGTAGATGTGTATCTCTCCAATGTCCTAACTTTCCTAAACCTAAATATTCATCACCTATATTAAAGCCACCAACGTAGCCTAATTGACCATCAATGACAATGATTTTACGATGATTTCTATTATTCATACGGAAGTTCAGCATTGGAACTTTAGATGCAAAAAAGGCTTCTACCTCTCCGCCTAATGATTTAAAATGATCAAAGTTTGCCATTTTGACATTTTTAGAACCGACATCATCATATAGAATTTTAACTTCTAAACCTTGCTTTAACTTTTCTTCTAAAGCCTTTAAGATACGTGTTCCTAGACCATCTAATGAAAATGTATAATATTCTAAATGAATATAATTTTTAGCATTTTTAATATCTTCTAACACTTGGTCATAAAGATCATTACCATCTGTAAAGTAATCTACTTTATTATCTTCAGTTAAAAAGCCATCTTGTTCCATTAACAGCATTCTGATTAAATCATGGTGTTTTTCAACTTGCTTATTATTAGTTCCATAATTTCCTTTATCAAAACTTTTAATCTGACTATCAATTAAACTGTCAAATTCAGTTAAAGCTTTACCGTTATATTTATTTAACTTACGTGCCGACACGGTTCTGCCGAAGAATAAATATAAGATGAAGCCAATCAATGGCAATACAAATAATACAAACAACCAAGCCCAAGTTGAACTTGCTGAACGTCTTTCACGTTCTAAAAAGATAATGATAAACGCTAAGACAATATTAATAACAAAAGCAATTGCTAAAATAATGGTAAATAATGTTCCTAAGTCGTTTGAAAATGATAATTCCATAAATGTTGCTCCTATACCGAATGACTTAATCATTCTTTAATTATTATTTAGTGAAAGATAAAGTCAAAATAGCATTGAATTCTTCTTCATTTTGTGGGAAAGTACGTTCTTCAATTTCTTTAATAGTGATGCTAACTAAATGTAATTGACTTGCTTCGTCACTACTTAAGAAATTATTGATATCTTTTTCTAGTAACTCCAATGTATCAGCAGTAAAGGTCTTAAATTTTACTTGTTCCATCATATCCCTCTTTTCTTTATGTTTATTAAATCATAGTGCTTTTTAACATAAAATTCAATTAA
>NZ_PPQR01000134.1:4872-50529 GCF_002902085.1 Staphylococcus simiae | reverse complement strand
TTCGACTAGCACTGCTTCCCCAACTTGCACGTTACAGTAAAAATTCTATTTATAGAATTTTTCTATGTTGGGGCCCGGTCCCTCAGGAGTCTCGGCTTGAAAATAATTTATATTTTAAATTATTCACTTTTTATTTATCAGTCCTGAAAAATAGAGAACCTTATTTTAAGTAATATAATATATAGTCCAAAGTTTAACTATAAAGCCAATGTACGACGATAAAGGCTAATGTGGATAAACATATAGACGTTATGACAATAGTAACTAATGGTTTTAAAGCACGATTTTTCAGATCTTTAAAGGCAACATTTAACCCTAAAGCAACCATCGCCATTAATAAACAAATAGTTGATATCGTGTTTAAAATATTAAGAATCATTGGTGGTATCGTAATATACGTGTTAACTAGGGCCATAATAACAAAACCGATTAAGAAGTACGGAATACTGATACGACTTTTTTCTGTAGTTTCATTAGATTTAAAACGCATCACTAACACGAGGACAATCGTTAATGGAATGAGTAAGAACACTCTACCAAGTTTTCCTAATAAGGCAATTTTCAAGGCATCACTACCACCAAATCCACCAGCTAATACTACATGTGCAATTTCATGTAGACTGACGCCAGACCATGCACCATAAACGTTTGTCGTCATTGAAAAGACAGCAAAGATAGCAGTATAGATGAGTGAAAAGATGGTACCAATTAGAGCGATGATACCGATACTTATTGCTGTATCATTTTCTTTAGATTTGAAAATAGGGGCAACAGCAGCAATGGCTGCAGCACCACAGATACCGGTGCCTACACCTAATAATAGCGCGATATTTTTATCACCATTTAGTAATTTATTTACGAATAACATCATGCCAATGCTAAAGATGACGACACCTACGTCAATAGCGAGCAATTTACTACCTTGGCCAATAATATCGAATATATTTAGTTTTAGACCATATAAGATAATAGCAAATCGTAATAAGTATTTAGATGAAAATGTAATACCAGAACGATAAGCTTCTGGATATCCTTTAAAATGTCTGTAGAAGATAGCGATTAAAATGGCGATAGTTAAGGCACCAACTTTATCCAAGACAGGTAGTTTAGCGACTAAAAAGCTAAATAGTGCCACAACAAAAGTTAATAGTAAACCAATGATGAAATTCTTATTCTTTGAAGATGTCATTGTCTTAGCCCCCTTTAACAGCATTTTAGCACTGTTAATGCGTTCATTAAATACAATTTTGAAAAATCAGACATATTGAAGAAGCTTGATATTGAATTTAATTTAAATAGAAAAGTCTGATATAAAAAATTTCACACTTATAGTTAAGCTTTTGGCAGTAGCTGTTTTGATATTTAAACTTTACGATAGCGTTTCAAGCCAATGATGTTTAGTACTGTAAAAATGGTAATAAATACAAACAATACTAATAAATCAATCCATATATTTTGCCAGCTTTGCCCTTTGATCATAATGTTAGTTAATGCATCTCCAGCATATCTTAGTGGAAATAGATAGCCTAAGTTTGCTAGCCATGGCGTCATATTCTCAAGTGGGAAAATACCTGAAAAGAATACTTGCGGTACAGCGATTAATGGAATGAACTGTATCATTTGGAATTCAGAATTAGCAAAAGTAGAAACAAAGATACCCATTGTTAATGCTGTAAATGCTAATAAAATATTAACGATTAATACCAAATATAGTGGACCGGCTAAGTCAATTTTCAATAAATATATGGAAAATAGTACAATGATTAAAGTTTGAATAATAGCGAATAAACCATAACCTGCTAAATATCCAAATACTAGCTCGCTACGTTTTACAGATGTTGCTAATAAACGTTCTAAAGTACCAGTTGTCCGTTCTCTTAATAAGGCAATACCAGAAATTAAAAAGACGAAAAAGAAAACGAAGAATCCCATTAATATAGGAAACATTTTATCGAAATAAGTACTATCTGCGTCACCATATAAATAATGATTAGCCATTGTTAATTGATTATTGTTACTTTGTGCCTTGGATGTCATTTGCTTAGGTAATTGATTGATGATTGACTTGATATCGTGCATTTTATCTTTTTGAAGTGCTTGAGCCGTTAATTGTTTAAGCGTCTGTGTCTTACTAGGGTCTTCATTGGTATATGTGACCTCAAGTTTATGATCATTTTTAGTTATCAATGCATCAAGGTCGTGATCTTCAATCGTTGCTTTGTCACTATCAATATGATTGATATCGATGATGTCTAAATCTTTATGTTTCATTTGTTCCGTGATATTGTGTGGAATATTGTCAGTGACACCTAATCTTAGAGATGTATCTTCATTACTATTAAAAATAAAATACATCAGTGTCAAGATGAAAAGAGGTGCTAAGAACATTAAAGCGAGTGTACGTTTGTCTCTTAATAATTCAGTTAATACTCTTATGATAATGGCGTTTAATCTCATGATTGGTCACCTTCTTCTGCTTTTAAAAATACTTCTTCAATTGTGTCAGCGTTAAATTGTTGCTTTAAGTCATCTGGTGATCCTAGTGCGAAGAGTGTACCATCGATAATTAAGCCCACTTGATCACAACGTTCAGCTTCATCCATCACATGTGTTGTAACGATGATACTCTTGCCTTGTTGGGCAAAGGATTTTAATTGTTGCCAAATGGACTTTCGTAAACTTGGATCAATTCCAACAGTAGGTTCGTCTAAAATAATCAACTCAGGATCTTGTAATAGCGCGATAGCTAATGATAAACGACGTTTCATACCACCTGAAAATGTTGAAACTGTTTTGTTTAAGGCATTTGTAAGTTGAACAAATTCTAAATTGCTGTTTATAGCAGTAGTAAGGCTTTGACCATGTAAACCTGATAGTTTACCAAAAAATGTTAGATTCTCTTTAGCTGTTAATCCACTATATAAGGCATCTGTTTGCCCCATATAACCAATACGAGATAAGATTTGTCGATTAGGAATACGCTGGTCAAAAATGTCAGCCTGTCCACTATCTAATTTTTCCATACCTAATAAGCATTTAATTGTCGTTGTTTTACCAGAACCACTTGGCCCAATTAGACCTAAAATTTGTCCTTGTTCAACTTCGATAGAAATATCTTTTAAAATGGGTTGTTTATTATACGATTTATTGGCATGTGTTAATCGTGCAGTTACGTTTACCATATTTAAACCTCCTTGATAATAGACACTGTGTAAAATAAATGTCACTATGAGTATAAGACAAAATTATTTGCTTGCTAGTATAAAATTAATATAACTAGACATTTACATATAAAATGTACAACAAAAGTGGGGATACTATGGATGAACAGCAATTTACGGATACAAGAATCGTTAAAACTAAGCACAAAATACGCCAAGGCTTATTAGAATTATTGCTAGATAAGTCGTTTGATGACATTGCGATTAAAGATATTTGTCAGCAATCCGGTGTGAGTCGTGCAACGTTTTATCTACATTATAAAGATAAAAATGATTTGATTATTAAATTGCAACATGAAGTGATGGCTAAAGGGAAACGTGTGATACTAAATCAACTAAATTCATCGAGAAAAGCATTTTTTATGACCCTATTAAATTTTTGGCAACAAGAAGGAGAAATCATACTGTTATTAATTTCGGATAGAGGTTCAGAATTAATAAGACAACAAGTGAAGAAAACGTTACAAGCTAATATTGAAGTAAGCATCATTCCTATTGTTCGTACACAACATTTATCTACTAAAGAGAAATATTTCTTAGTTATTTTTTTAAGCAATGCGATATTTGGTGTTTTGCAAGATTGGGTTAACCGTGGTAGACCAGAAACTGTTGAAGAAGTTGCTGGAATTATGGATAAAATTTATACTTCAGTTTTTAAATAATAAATGACTGCAGCGAATTAACAAGAAATGTCGTTAACAGTAAATAAACATGTTAAAATAATAACAATTTACATGACTTTCAAAATCATGAAGGGGATGGTAGCATGTTTGAATTAGAAGTGAATGACCATATCAGTCTAAAAGGATTAGAATTAGCAGATGCGAATGCATTATTTGAATTGGTAGATAATTCGCGTGAAACACTTGGACAATGGTTGCCTTGGGTGCCGTTAACTAAAGAACCATCAGACAGTGAAGTATTTATCAGGGGTGCGATCCAACAATATAATCAAGATAATGGTGTGCATTATGGTATATGGTACGATGGTCAACTAGCTGGTGTCATAGGACTACACTATATCGATCGTACGAATAAACGAACATCTATTGGTTATTATTTAGCGCAACAATTTGAAGGACAGGGTATTATGACTGTCTCAACACAAGCGCTGATTAACTATTGCTTTACAGAACTTCGTTTGAATCGTGTTGAAATTAGAGCTGCAGTAAATAATTTTAAAAGCCAAGCGATTCCGAGGCGACTGGGTTTCACTGAAGAAGGCGTATTACGACAAGACGAATTACTTAATGGACAATTTTCATCAAGCTATGTCTTTAGTTTGTTGAAATCGGAATATCAACTATAAATATTAATAATGACATGACAAGCAGTGTTCTAATAGAGCGCTGTTTTTTAATTTTTTTACTAAATTTTAAAAAATCAAAACTGTTGTTGACACTATTCTATGTTAACCATATAATTACTTTGATAATGATTATCAGTCGCACAATTTAACTAGCATAATAACTTTGACTACTTTATTCAAAGGTTATAGCGGTATTGAGAGAGTATATAACTTTCTCAATGAACATTGTAATAATACATATATGATTGATAATTAAATTTTTAAAAATTGATGAGGTGTCCAGATGAAAAAATTAACAACGGTATTATTAGCATCAACATTATTAATTGCAGCATGTGGTAATGACGACAGTAAAAAAGAATCTTCAGACTCATCTAAAAAAGATGACAGTACTAAAGCAGAATTAAAACAAGCAACGAAAGCTTATGATAAATATACTGATGAACAGTTAAATGAATTCTTAAAAGGAACTGAAAAATTTGTTAAAGCTATCAAAGATGATGACATGGATAAAGCGAAAGAACTATATCCTAAAGTACGTATGTATTACGAACGCTCAGAACCTGTTGCTGAAGCATTTGGTGATTTAGACCCTAAAATCGATGCACGTTTAGCTGATATGAAAGAAGAAAAGAAAGAAGATGAATGGACAGGGTATCATAAAATCGAAAAATCTTTATATGAAGATAATAAAATCGATGATACAACTAAAAAAGATGCAGATCAATTATTAAAAGATACTAAAGAATTACATGCGAAAGCAGATACTTTAGACATCACGCCAAAATTAATGCTACAAGGTTCAGTAGACTTATTAAATGAAGTATCAACTTCTAAAATAACAGGTGAAGAAGAAATTTATTCACATACGGATTTATATGACTTCAAAGCGAATATTGAAGGTGCACAAAAGATTTACGAATTATTTAAACCAGCTTTAGAGAAAAAAGATAAAAAATTAAGTAACGACATTCAAAAGAACTTTGATAAAGTCAATGCTTTATTAGATAAGTACAAAGATGGTAATGGTGGTTATGAATCATTCGAAAAAGTGTCTAAAAAAGATCGTAAAGAATTTGCAGATGCTGTCAACTCACTTGGTGAACCTTTAAGTAAAATGGCTGTGATTACAGAATGATGAAAGAAGATGACCACAAAGAAGAAACTGGTTATTCAAGACGTTCTTTTTTGAAGATGCTAGGTGTCGGTGGTGCTGGTGTTGCTATAGGTGCCAGTGGTGTAGGTAGTGTTTGGTCTTTTAAATCGATGTTTGATACACCAGAAGATACTGATAAAGATGCCTATGAATTCTATGGCAAGGTACAATCTGGAATTACAACACCAACACAAAAAACATGTAACTTTGTAGCTTTAGACTTAAAAGATAAAAATTTAAGCGCAGTCAAAGAGATGTTTAAAGAATGGACGAAGATGGCAGATAGAATGATGGACGGTGACGCAGTAGAAAAAGGTGGCAAAAATCCTTTGATGCCACCTGTAGATACTGGTGAAGCAATGAGTCTTAGTGCCAATAAGTTAACCATCACGTTTGGTGTTAGTAAATCGATGATGAAGAAAATTGGACTTTCAAGTAAGATTCCTAAAGATTTTAAAGATTTACCTCATTTCCCTAATGATCAATTAGAAGAAGATTATAGTGATGGGGATATTATGATTCAAGCATGTTCTAATGATTCACAAGTATCATTTCATGCCGTACACAATTTAGTGCGTCCTTTTAGAGATATAGTCAAAGTTCGATGGTCTCAATCAGGTTTCATCTCAGCCAAAGGTAAAGAAACACCAAGGAATTTAATGGCTTTTAAAGATGGTACAATTAATCCAAGAAAGAATAATGAACTTAAAGATTATGTCTTTATTAAAGATGGTTGGGCTAAACAAGGTACCTATTGTATCGTACGTCGTATTCAAATTCATATTGAAACTTGGGACCGTACGTCATTAGAAGAGCAAGAAGCTACTTTCGGGCGTAAGCGTCAATCAGGGGCACCTTTAACTGGTGGTAAAGAATTTGATGAGATAGATTTAAAAGCAAAAGATAGCAATGGAGAGCTTGTCATTGATAAAGATGCGCATGCTAGATTAGCTAAAGAAGCGAACACATCTATTTTACGTCGCGCTTATAATTATATTGATGGTACAGATGAAAGAACAGGTAATTTTGAAACTGGATTAATATTTATTGCATTTCAACAATCGCCACAACAATTTATAGATATCCAAAACAACTTAGGTAGAAATGATAAGTTAAATGAATACATCACACATAGAGCTTCGGCATCTTTCTTAGTATTACCTGGAGTGAAAAAGGGAGGCTACCTAGGTGAAACATTATTTGACTAAAATAGTCATGACATTAATGATCATCCTTGTGTCATATAGTATGATTCCAACAGATGGTCATGTTGTTAAGGCACAATCCATTAGTGATGTCTACAGTACAATTACAGATGCTAAGTCTACAATTAGTGACGACAAAGCATCAACAGCTGACAAAGAAAAAGCGATTAAACAAGTATCAACAGATATTAATAATTTAAAAGTTAAAGACAATAAACAAGGCAAAGCTGTTAAAAAAGATGTAAAGGCATTAGAGAAAGCTAAAAGTACATCACAACAACAAGATAAGTTGTCAGATTTAACTAAATCATTAATTGCTTATGAAGAAAAGCTAGATAGTAAAGATGCATCTTCTAAAATTAAAGAATTACAACAACAAGTTGATGCTAAAGATAAAGCTATGAAAAAAGCAATTAAAGATAAAGATAAGAATGAATTAGAAAGTTTAAATACGAGTTTGAATCAAATTTGGACGAGTAATGAAACAGTTATTCGTAATTATGATGCTAATCAATATGGTCAAATTGAAGTTGCGCTTATGCAATTGAGAGTAGCAGTTCAAAAAGAACCATTAGATACGAATAAGGTGAAAAATGCTTGGACAACATTCAAGTCAAGTATTGATAACGTAGATAAAAAGCAAAACAGTAAAAATGATAGTAAATATAAAGTGACACAACTTAATGATGAATTAGACAAAGCGATTAAGGCCATCGATGATAATAATTTATCTCAAGCAGATACAGCACTTAGTCATTTCATACAAATTTGGCCTTATGTAGAAGGTAAAATTCAAACTAAAGATGGTGCACTGTATACTAAAATTGAGGATAAAATTCCTTACTATCAAAGTGTCTTAGATAATTCCAATAAAGACCGTATTAAAGGTGGCTTGGAAGAAATAAATAGCCAAATTAAAGATACGGTTGGACATAGTTATTCATTCGTTGATGTGATGATTATCTTCTTACGTGAAGGGTTAGAAGTGTTACTTATTGTCATGACACTAACTACCATGACACGTAATGTTAAAGATACTAAAGGTACAGCAAGCGTCATTAGTGGTGCGCTTGTAGGTTTAATTTTAAGTATTGCGTTAGCCGTAGTGTTTGTTCAAACATTAGGCAATAGTGGTATTTTACGTGAAGGTATGGAAGCAGGCTTAGGCATTGTTGCCGTAGTATTAATGTTTGTTGTTGGTATTTGGATGCATAATCGCTCTAATGCAAAACGTTGGAACGATATGATTAAACAAATGTATCAAAATGCTATAAGTAATGGAAACTTAATACTATTAGCTACGATTGGGCTGATTTCTGTCTTACGTGAAGGTGTAGAAGTGATTATTTTCTACATGGGTATGGTAGGCGAATTGGCAACTAAAGATTTTGTTATTGGTATTGCCTTAGCTATCGTTATACTCATTATTTTCGCTTTACTATTTAGATTTATTATTAAATTAATCCCTATTTTCTACATTTTCAGAGTGCTATCTATATTAATCTTTGTGATGGCATTCAAAATGTTAGGTGTTAGTATTCAAAAATTACAATTACTAGGTGTTATGCCAAGACATGGTATAGAAGGTTTACCAACGATTAATTGGTTAGGATTCTATCCAAGTTATGAAACAGTATTAGCACAAGTGATTTACGTTGTATGCATCGCATGCTTCGTCTTACTTAAACGTAAAAAATAAAAACAGGCCGTGATGGCCTGTTTTTTTATGTTGATAATGACAATTTTTAAGGACTAACACATTAGTAGAGAAGGTTAATGCACTCTCTAATGTGTTAGTCCTATTGTTATTGTCTATAAGTTATTTTGACGATTAACATACTAAACTCAAATAATAAGATAAGTGGTAAGGTTAATAAAATATTTAATGTTAAGTCTGGTGGTGCAATAATGCTAGCAGTCACAAAACAAGCAAAGTAAATATACTTACGATAATGTTTTAGCGCATGTGCATCAATAAGTCCAAATTTGGCTAAGCCCATAAAAAGAATAGGTAATTGGAACAACACACCAAAGACGAGCAGCCAACGTATCAATTCAACAAGATAAGCTTTAAAGCCAATAACTGGATCAATATGTAATGTGGCTGATAATTTTAAAGAAAAGTTAATAATAAGTGGGAAGCCGATATAAAAGGCAAACACCACTCCAACAATAAATAACAGTGCACTAAAAATACTGTATTTATAGATAAAACGACGTTCGTGACGATGTAGTCCTGGTGACACAAAAGACCACAATTGATAAAAAATGACAGGTGATACCAAACAAAGCGCAATAAAGAATATAACCATGACATATATTTGAATCATCTCAGTAAAAGAAAAGGCATGAAGTACGACATGTGCACGCGTAATGTATGAAATGAATGAAGTCATCCACCAAAATGATGAAATATAGACAATCACTACTGAGATTACAAAGAACACTAATATCGTAACAATGCGTTGACGTAATTCACTAAAATGCTCAAGTAAAGAATGATAGTCACTAGTGTTCTCGCTGTTGTTTGGATTCCTTACTGGGTGTGTCATGAGAATCTTTATCTAAATCATCAGCTGCTGATTTAAACTCTTTTAAAGTAGAACCTATGGCACGTCCAAATTGTGGTAATTTTTTAGGGCCAAAAATAATTAATGCGATAATACTAATCACAACTAAACTTGTAGGACCTGTAATACCTAAGACAAAAGTATTTGCTAACATGTTCATCCACCTCACTTCTTACGTAATGTATAGTATTACTGTATACCTAACGATAATGATTATCAATGAAAATTTACGCAAATATTAAAAATATTATCTTATTAGCCGAGTTATTGTGGTATTTGTTCAGAAACGATAGCGTTGTCTTGTAAATCTAGATACGTACACGTACCTTGATTAATATCAATTAACCATTTGTAGATACCTGCTTGTGCCATTTCATTACAAAATATTGCAAAATCAGTTTGCCCTTGTTGGTGCCTAATTAATACATCTTGTACAACTTTGACATCAGCGTTATCTGCTATCTTAGCATTGGCTTTAACTGATTCAGCAATAATATCTTCTTCCATTGGATGAATATATGTCGCAATACCTTTTTGAATATTGACAGTATTGTACGTCATACCCATATCTTTAAATGCTGTAAATAACTTTGGAAAGTCGACACCAGTATATTGTTGGTGTGCTTGTTCTATTGCTGATAATGAGAATTCCATAATGAATAACTCCTTTATTGTTGTGTTTTATTTTATAAATAGAAGGCCATAATATAATGTTTATAAGTCATAACATAGAATATTTGGTACTGGAATATCTCTATAACTGTAATATTGATTATGACGTATGGCGTTAGGATTGTAAAAGTATATAGTTTACCATTTTTTTATAAGGGTAATTGTTTAACAATTCATATTATTTAGATTTATACTTAGTATGTACTGGAAGTTAATATATAGGAGGCACTGTCTATGACAAACTTAAGAGAAACTGTATTTAAAAAGATAGAAGACAAAGAGCAGCGTATTATTGAGTTACGCAGACATTTACATTCTCATCCAGAATTATCATTTGAAGAAGAGAACACAAGTCAATTTATTAAAGACTTTTACAAAGATAAAGATGTCAAGATGCATACTGATTTAAATGGTCAACATGGCTTAGTTGTTGAAATTAACGGTGGACAATCTGGTAATACTATCGCGTTACGTGCTGATTTCGATGCTTTACCTATTAAAGAAGATACCGGCTTAGAATTTGCATCTCAAAATGAAGGTGTGATGCATGCATGTGGCCATGATGCACATACAGCTTATTTGTTGGGAGTTGCTGAAGCATTAATAGAGGTTAAAGAAGACTTGCCTGGCACTGTTAAAATCATTCATCAACATGCTGAAGAAGTACCTCCAGGTGGTGCTCAAGATATTCTAGCATCTGGTGTATTAGATGATGTAGATGAAGTGTATGGTATTCACTTCTTCCCAAATATAGATGTTGGTACAATTTTTGTGCATAAAGGCGAAGCATTTGCTGGTCGTTCAAACTTTGATATGCATATTCAAGGTAAAGGTGGCCATGCAGCAATGCCTCAAAATACGAATGATGCCTTAGTTGCAGGTGCATATTTTGTAACGGAAGCACAAACAGTCGTATCACGTCGCATTGATCCTTTAGAGTCAGCTGTGGTATCTATCAGTGCTTTTGAAGCACCAGGGGGTTACAACGTTATTCAAGATAATGTCACGTTACGTGGAACAGTACGTTATATGAATGAAGATTTAAAAGAAACACTTTATAACGAAATCAATAATATTGCACGTGGATTAGAAACAACTTTTAACGTCAAAGTCAATTTAGATTATAAGTATGACTATCCTGTATTGTATAACAGTGATAAACAAACAGATGCCATTCAACATATTTTAGAACAAGCACAAGGTAGCTATGTGACAGACGTTGTTGATCTTGGACCTATTACTGCATCAGAAGACTTTGCGTATTACTTAACTGACAAACCAGGTGCATTTATTGTTGTTGGTGCTAAACCAGTTGATTATGGCGTGTATCCACCGCACCATCCAAAAATGGTCTTAAATGAAGATGGATTCCAAGTTGCTGCTAAAGCATTAGCAGATATTGCTTTAAATCGCTTAACAGCTGAAATTTAATAATATTAACAGTAGTAACATTGACTATGAAACACTTAACAACAAGATGTTTCATAGTTTTTTTATGGCATTTTGACAAATATAGTTGTCAAAAAGACTAATATATTTTACAATTTACATAAGGAGTTGATGGTATGTGCGTAACAGATTAAAAGAATTGAGGGCCAAAAATGGATTGAACCAAACACAATTAGCTAAATTAGCACAAGTATCGAGACAAACGATTTCATTAATAGAAAGAAATAGTTTTACACCCTCTGTCTTAACAGCTATACGTATTGCACGTATCTTTAATGAAACGGTGGAAAATGTATTTATCTTAGAGGAGGATGAAACATGAAAGTAGTAAGATACATAGTACTTTTAATTATTGGAGGCATTGTAGGTGGAATTTTTGGCTTGTTGATAAGTGGTGAAGGTATTGGCTTTGAAAAATGGCAATTTGCTACACAAAATAATGTCATTATCATTACTATTATAGCAACAATTACTATTATGTTATTAGAATGGATTGTATTACTATTCCAACGAAAAGCGTTAAATTATAAAACGTTAGTAGACAATAATGAGGAGCTAGACAATGTAGATGAATACGAATTATTAGCAAATCGTTACTTTTTTAAAGCGAATTTGCTGTCTAATTTACAGTCTTCTATTCCTTTAATAGTGTTATTAATTTTTACTTTTGGACGAGGTAACTTTTCATCAATTGTTTACTTCTTAATACCATTCCTTTTGAGTTCGGTATTAGCAACACAAACAATGTTTTTCAGTAGGAAATTTGACCCAAGAATGCCAAAGATAGGTGAAAAGAATTCCATCGAAAAACGCTTTGCCATTATGGATGAAGGGGAACGCCATATCACCCTGTTATCGTTATTTAAAATTTTCAATGTCAATGTATCATTATTATTTTTAGCGATTGTTTTGATAGGATTTTATTCTATTTCTACAGGTGTTAATCAAAGTTTTAGCTTATTAATTGTTATTGCTATTTTTGTTTATAGTTTGTTTAATTACTTATTCAAAATTCAACAATATTATAAAAATTAAGGCAGGAGAGAGTATTATGACAAAGTTACTAAAGATAGAACATTTAACGAAGCGTTATAGTGAATCTTCCTTTAAATTAGAAAACATCTCATTATCCATTGACTCGAGTGAGACAGTAGGACTCATTGGGAAAAATGGTTCTGGTAAATCAACATTAATTAATATTTTAGTAGGAAATCGCCATAAAGATAGTGGTAATATTGAATTTTTTGAACAACCATTAACTAAAGATATGTCTTATAAAGAGGAAATTGGAGTCGTATTTGATGACTTAAGAGTACCTAATAAATTAACTGTGACAGAAGTTAATAAAATTTTTGAACATATTTATCAATCATGGGATAGCAATCGTTATTTTGATCTGATACAACATTTTGACTTGCCAAAAGATACAAAATTATCAACCTTTTCTAGAGGAATGAGAATGAAAATAGCACTATCTGTAGCAATGTCACACCATGCAAAATTATTAATTTTAGATGAAGCAACGGCAGGTATGGACATATCTGGTAGAGAAGAAGTCTTAGAATTACTAGAGATGTTTGTTGAACAAGGTGGAGGGATTTTGATTTCCTCTCATATATCTGAAGACATAGAACAATTAGCCGATAAATTAGTATTTATGAAAGATGGCAAAATTATTTTAACAGAACGCAAGGATGAATTATTAGCAAAATATGGTATTGTGACAACAGATAGTGAAGAAATATCTATTCCTGAACATACTATTATAGCTTCAAGATCATATAAGGGTCAAAGACAAATATTAGTTAATGATACTTTGCAAGTATTTGATGCGCAGCCGTTAACTCATATTGATGATGCGACTAAGATTATGATGAGAGGTGACGTATAATGAAAGGCATGTTATTAACAAGTTTTTATACTACTAAAAATAAGACATATATTTATCTATTAATAGCTATTTTAGCAGCTGCTTTTTTCTCTTTTATTAACCCTTTAATGAGTAGTACTATGGCTGCTATTTTCTTGATTACTCCTATTACTGATAATATCAAACAAGAAAAAGATTCTCGTTGGATGTATTACGTATCAACATTACCCATTAAACGTAGTGATTATATTAAAGCCTATTTTGTTTATTACTTAATATTGTTAATTATTGGGGCAATCATAGGTATCATTTCAACGAGTATAGTTACTCAAAGTATAATGATGGGATTGATGTCAGGATTAATGGGATTTGGTGTCCTAGGCTTATATGCCATTGTTTTTCCATTAACTTTTAAATTTGGTCCTGAAAATTCCAACGTTATTATGATATTATCTTCTATTTTAATTGTGATTTCATTTTTAGGATTCTTTTTTGTCTATGGGATGGTAGGTGGCAGTTTTGATAATGGTTATGATATTGGAATGAATGGTATTTTAGTAACATTAATTTATTCTGTATCAGGTATCATTATTATGATATTATCATACATCCTGTCTGTTAAAATATTTAACCAACAAGATTTATAATAGGTTTTCGTTTCACGTGAAATAACAATAAATTAAAATAAGCTCAAAACGCTGACGGGCATCTACGAAATAATTTGTTTTGAAACAATTATTTCGGTTCCATTCCCACTTGATCCTGGCATCGTTTTGAGCTTGTTGTCGTTATTATGCTCTGTTTTGGTTTTTATAATAAATGAGCATGATACTAAATGTCGCAATAGCAACTGAAATAATCATAATATGATCATGACCAACAAATATCAAACTAATAAGATACGAAATAATAACAATAGCAAGTGCATAAGATATATATTTAATATGCATTAACTCGTCATGGAAGTATGGCGTAATTAACCATAAACCAATATAAAATAATAATATACTGATATACATCATGTTAAGTTCAAATAGTGGATGCAATTTGTCGTTGTTGCTAAAAATAATGGCACTATTAATAATACCTAAAGCGATATTAATGATTAAATGCGTATAAGCTAAACGGAATCCTATAGACTCTAATTTATCATTAATATAATTTTCAGAAACAATCCAATAAACACCAAACAAGCTGACTAAAATAATGAATTGGAATATATACGTTACACTAAAATGCGTAATGCTAAAGGATGATGATGCTAGTCCGACTAGAACCTCACCAAAAATAATAATCGTTAGTAATGAGAAACGTTCAACTAAATGCATCATATTTACGGGTGATAATTTTAAATATTTACGGAACGGAATTAACCCTGTTGCCGCAACAAAGACGCCTAAAAATCCAGGAATATAATGAATACTTTGTGGTAAGACCAGTGATAAGAATGATAAAAAAGCAATGACGAATGCGACTAAGGCAAATGATTGGCAAGTTCTCTTATCTGCGTAATTAAGACCTGTGCGTATATGTAATAAGTATTGCGTGCCGATACTGACATACATTAATCCTACACATAAAAAGAATGGGAAGAATGTTTTCTCGAAACTAGGATATAAGCTGTTAGATAAAAATACCATAATAAATAAATTAAGCATCATGAAGGTGACATCTTTGAAAGTAACTTGACCAAATCTATTGGTAAAGAATGTCTGATGTGACCATACGAGCCATAAAAATAGACTCATAACAACATATTTAAAGAATAATTCAGCAGAAATCGTACCATTGTTTGTAGTTAAAATAACATGGGCTATTTTTTGGATAGCATAAACAAAGATTAAATCAAAGAAAAGTTCGTGAAATGCTGCACGTTTTTCTTCTAAATGTCTAGGGGTAAAACTTTGTTCCATAAAATCATTGCTCCTTTGGGATGAATTAATTTTTTTAGTATACTATGTAATGTTTTCTTTGAATAGTTAATATTGAATTAAATGCTAATTGCATATAAAACAATAAGGGAGTGGGACAGAAATAATTATTTCAAAACAAATTATTTCGTAGATGCTCGTCTTGCACATTTAAAGCTACTTAGATTTTAATCTTTAGTAGCTTTTATGCAGTTGCACGATTAGTGTCAACTGTAATCCTTTTAACATTTTTCTATGACGGGTCCCTTGCCCAACTATGCCCGTCTTGCACATAAAAGAAAAAATTTTATTTTTAAAATTTTTCTATGACGGGTCCCTGCATTGTCTGAAAAAACTGACTAACCAGTTTTTTTGTGTTGAGTCCCTTCCACCCCGGCAAGACTGACTAGGTTTGTAAAATGTTGATAAATCAACATTTTACAAACCAGACAGTTACTGCCAAATGCTTAATTTTAAGTGAAAAATGCTTTTTGTCCCACTCTTTTTATTATTGAGGCACATTCAGAAATGCTTTTAATAATTGATAGGTTTGTTCTTCTATATCGTGTTTATCATTTTCCTCATTTTGTAAATAAAGGTCTATCAGTTCAATAATGCCACTAGATGCAAATTTTAAAAATAATTGTGGTTCGATATTATTTAGACGATAGTGCTGCTCGTCAAGTTTATCAGCAAGCTCATCAGCAATGAGTTGTTGTAATTGACGCTTATATTTTTGAGCGATGGAAGTTTGAAACAGTGTAGTAAAAAATTGTCGATGATGATTAAAGTAATCAAACCAAATCGTTGTTCCTTCTCTAAGACCTAATTCTTTTTTGGCTAGACAAATGTCATGAAGCTCTGACATCTTTTGATCTACAATTTTATCTAATAAATCATATTTATCTATGTAGTGTAAATAAAATGTTTTGCGTCCAATTTCAGCACGTTCAGTAATATCTTTGATGGTAATTTTATCAAAGTTCTCATTGTAGAATAATTCTAAAAAGTGCTGTCGTATTGCTTTTTGTGTTTTTTGTATACGTAAATCCATATTATATCCTACCTTTTTATAACCCAATTTAGTGTATCTGTGTATTATTGCTCAAATATCACAACGTATGAATTGTTTATGTATGACAATATGTTTTAATTATACACACAAGGGTAATAAAACTCTACAGAGAAAAAGTTTTTTTATTAACGTTAACAAAATTATTTAACTAAAGATAAGGAGTTTTAAAGATGAATGAACAAGTAATGAAATTTAAAACTAGAAATATTGAAACAACTGGTATTTTACGAGTGCCTGATAATGAAGGAAATAAAACATTACCTACGATTGTAGTCATGCATCCAATCAGTAGTGTTAAAGAACAAACAGCAAGTATTTATGCTAAACGATTAACAGAAGAAGGTTTTGTCACATTTGCCTTTGATGCTGGTCATCAAGGAGAATTACATCAAGCACCAGAATATATTGAAAATCCATATTATAGAGTAGAAGATGCATCTTTTGCCATTGATTTCTTAAATACGTTAGATGTTGTAGATAATGATCGTATAGGCATCTTAGGTATTTGTGGTGGTGGCGGTTATGCTGTTAACGCAAGTATGACTGATAAACGTATTAAAGCAGTAGGTTCAGTTGTAGGTGCAGACTTCGGTACATTAACTCGAGAAGGGGATTTGTCACCAAACGCAGCCTTAGATATGTTACACAGTTTAGCTAAACAACGTGAAGCGGAAGCAATGGGATCACAACATGAATTGACACAATATATTCCAGATTCACAGCAACAACGTCAAGATGCAGGTATTGAAGATATCGATATCGAACAAGCTGTAGATTACTACAAAACAGATCGCGGACAACATGAAAATTCAATTAATCGCTATCGACTTATCAGTAATATGCAAGTGGCAGGCTTTGATGCCTATCATTTAGTCGACAAATTATTAGATCAACCACTTTATATTGTTGCTGGAGATGTCCCTGGTGCATTTGGTTCATACCGCTTTGCTTATAAATTATTTGACAATGCATTAACTAAGGATAAAAAATTACACATCGTTAAAGGTGCATCTCACTATGATTTATATGATCAACCTCAACCAGTTAACGAAGCATTATCAGGATTAATTCCATTCTATAAAGAAAAATTATAAGCTGATAAACATTAAACAAAACACTATGATTTAATATATGGCACATATGCAGTGACAATAGAAGACACAGATAGCTGGACGCACAATCAATATCTAACTTCATTGAATATATGCATGATGTGCCTCTTTGAATTTTAAAGTTATGGAGGGAAATGACTAATGACGAGACCAACAATCATCGTGCATATGTCAATGTCAATTAATGGCAATATTACAGGGCCATACGGCAGTGTAGTGGAAGGAGAAGCTTTAAAACAAGCCTATGAAAGTAAACATGAATATTTCGATAGCAAAGCAATGATTTTAGGGCGTAAAACAATTGAAGAAGCATTTACTGCAACGGAAATGCCAGAATTACCAAGTCATCCACAAATATATTCTAGAGAAGAAGATTATATTGCTGATAGTGATTATAATCATTATATGGTGTCACTTGACCCTTCAGGAAAAGCAGCTTGGACGTCAAACTATACAACATTTCGTGAACGTCCTGAAATGCATGTGGTTGAAGTGGTATCTGAAACAGTTTCAGATGCTTATTTAGAGCATTTGAGGAATTTAGGCATATCATATATTTTCGGTGGTGAAAATCACCAGTTAGATCTTAAGTTGGTATTAGAAAAATTGTATCGCTACTTTAATTTAGAAACAGTAGTATTAGCTGGTGGCGGAAGTATTAATTGGTCATTCTTCGAGCAAGGTTTAGTTGATGAAGTCAGTGTTGTTATTGTACCAGCCGTCGATGATCATTACGGACGTCCACAATTATTTAATAATAGCCATGAAGACAGTGATATTAAACCACAAGGTTTTAAAATTAAACACTTAGAACAATTAGATGGAGATATCATTTGGATTCATTATAGTAAATAAAAATGGTTGAAAGATGTAAACAAACTAGTAGGTTATACATTAATTACAGGAGCAAGTTCAGGCATAGGTCATGAAACAGCTTTTTGCATGTATAGAAAATGATTATGATAACAAGTGAAAATTAAGAAATATAAAGTTGTGCAGTAGCAGCAATTTATTCTTGAATAAAGAATGGTAAAATATAATATATTTTATGAAATATTGTATTGTGGGTTAGTGTGATTATAGAAACAATTCGACAGCTTTATTAAAGACTTTTAGAAAATAAGAAACGCTTGTTATAAAAAACACTTCCGTTTAGATTCGTTTTACACGAACTCAACGGAAGTGTTTTTATTTTATTCCCACTAATTGGGGTCAGCTCATTACACGAACGCAACGGAAGTGTTTTTTTCGTATCAATTGGAATTAACACAATAGATCATTTTAAAGTTTATTATATGTTAACTATAGTTATGCTTGTGAATTTTTAGGTTTATGACGATTCATAAATAATAATAGCAATATAGCGATGGCACCAATCATATCGACGATAATACCAATTCTAAATATTAAATGATAAGCTAACTCAATATTATAGTGATATTTATCAAGTAACGTCCCGTTCATTTGATAGACGAAAAAGATAGGTGCATACGTTGCAAATGAACCTAAACTCATCGCAGCACCAGTATATTTTTCTGGTAAATTAATTTCAGATATTGGTGCTAAAATAATACTGTTTGCTAAAAATGTCGCGATTGAAAATGCTAATAATAATATAATGCTTAAGATGATGCCTGTTTTGAAAAATGCTACTAACGATAAAGAAATAATGCATAGAGTTAAAGCAGTGAACATCATTCTTGTAGCAGATTTAAAAATGTAATCGGAAATTAATCCAGCACTGAGACCCATAACAATGCCCATGGCACCAGTATTAATAATACCGAAAATGGCTGTTTGATTTGGAGTAAGCTGGTAAACACTTTGTAAATAAGGGACAGTATAAATTAATATAATATAACTCCAATATGCTGCCAATCCTCCAATGGAAGCTAGCCAAATTCTAGGTTGTGTAAATAGAACATGTAATAATCCTTTTAAAGCTTCTAAAGATTTATTATCACGGACAATATCTTCACTTTCTAAATCGCGATTGATTTCATAACGATGTTTTAATTTGTGGTTTGCTGCAATACCATTCTTTGGAATATAACGAATGATTAAGTATATGAGTGGAATGATTAATAAATTATAGAACAACATGCCACCTTTAAAGACCGCTAGGCCACTAATTACTGCCATAACACCAACGATAAGTAAATTCATTAATACTTCTTGCGTTCGACGTATCGATTCTAACAAACCAAAACCAATACCTCGATTGTGTTGATGAGTAAAGAATATAATACCATTTAAGACAGCTGGCCAAAAGACAGCGTCAATGAGCCCCCAAATGATTGCTATACATTTTAACACCGTGAAATTAGGTGTAAAGAAAATAATGACTGACATAGTAATGAATCTAACGACTAAACCAAATATTAAAATAGACTTAATTGAAAAGCGATTGTTAATCCAACCACCCGGAATATAAAAGAATACGGCAATACCAATTAAACTAAATAAAGTTCCAAGTTCAGCATTAGAAACATTTAATACTTCTAATAACAAATTGTAAAATGTTCCTTTAAATGCTTCGAAACTAGAATAAATTAATTGACCTGCTGTTATAACTGTTAAAAAGCCAATAAAGTTATGTTTGTTATCAAAACCTAAACGATCCAATATTTTCTTCAAAGTAATATCACCTTTCCTTGTTGTATAAGATTAAAAATTTAAATTACTAAAAATTGAATATGTGAGATGTTAGGAGTAAAAGGAGCTTGATAAATCGTTGTGTTGCAAAATGTTTTCAATAGAATACTATTACTCTATTTTAAGGTGATATTATAGATAAAACAAGATGCCGACAAGCGTTATATCAAGAAAAAAGGGATAAGTAATATTTAAAGTGTTAATTAACATAAATAAATTTAACAATGAAGCATGTTTTGTGATGGAAGTGGTTTTTATCAAATGGAATCATTAGTTAAAGGGTGAAGGTGTCTCATTGATGACGAAGTATGATAGTCAATGGAGTAGTAATTTGAAACCGTTTGCGTTTAAAATTGCTCAAACAATTTACTACATTGTATAATAGGTTTTGTTATATCATAAATAAATGAGTGACTATTAAAGCTAGTTAAAGTTAAGGCGTAATTAAAATTTTGTGTGCTGAATCTACAGATTATTAATTACATCATGCTTTTACACGCTGATATATAAATAAGGAGATGAATATGCCATGACTAAAGTTGTATTAGCGGCTGCATATCGTACACCTATAGGCGTATTTGGTGGTGCCTTTAAAGATGTGCCAGCTTATGATTTAGGTGCTACATTAATCAAACATATAATAAAACAAACAAATATTAACCCACAAGATGTGGATGAAGTTATTATTGGGAATGTCTTACAAGCAGGACAAGGACAAAATCCAGCTCGTATTGCAGCGATGAAAGGTGGTTTACCAGAAAGTGTACCATCATTCACTATAAATAAAGTATGTGGTTCAGGGTTAAAGTCAATTCAATTGGCATATCAGTCTATTCTTGCTGGAGATAATGAGATTGTCATAGCTGGTGGTATGGAAAATATGTCACAAGCACCAATGTTAGTAAATCAAGGACGTTTTGGTTTTAAAATGGGTCACCAAACAATGATTGATAGTATGGTTTATGATGGTTTAACAGATGTTTTTAATCAATATCATATGGGAATTACTGCTGAAAATTTAGTAGAGCAATATGATATTAGCAGAGAAGAGCAAGATCAATTTGCTGTTGAATCACAACGAAAAGCTGTAGCAGCGCAACAAGCTGGGGCTTTTGATAGTGAAATTGTACCTGTAACTATTCCGCAACGTAAAGGAGATCCTATTGTTGTCACTCAAGATGAAGGAATAAGAGCGGATGCCTCTTTAGAAAAATTAAGCCGCTTAAGACCAGCATTTAAGAAAGATGGTTCTGTTACTGCTGGTAATTCATCAGGTATTAATGATGGTGCAGCGATGATGTTAGTTATGACTGAAGAAAAGGCTCAAGAATTGAATATTAAACCATTAGCAGTGATTGATGGATTTAGTAGTCATGGCGTGGACCCATCAATCATGGGTATTGCACCCGTTGGCGCAATTGAAAAAGTATTGCAACGTAATAATAAAGCTGTAGCAGATATTGATGTTTTTGAATTAAATGAAGCTTTTGCATCACAATCAATTGCTGTTGATCGTGAATTACAATTACCTAAAGAAAAGGTCAACGTTAAAGGTGGTGCGATTGCATTAGGTCATCCAATTGGAGCATCTGGTGCTAGAGTATTAGTAACGTTATTACATCAATTAAATGATGATGTTGAAACAGGTCTAACATCATTATGTATCGGTGGAGGACAAGCTGTCGCAGCTGTAGTATCCAAATATTAAACTATTTGAATAAACAAGCATAAATAAAAGGAGCAAAGTAACGATTCAAAAGTTACTTTGCTCCTTTTGCTATAGTTATGAAGGTCTAATGGCAAATGCACGCACAGGAAATCCGGGTGCATGTTTAGGTTTAGGGCTTATAGCATAAATAATAGCACCACGTGTAGGTAAAAGATCTAAATTTGTTAATAATTCAACTTGATATTTATCTTGTCCAAGAACATAGCGTTCGCCTACTAAATCTCCATTTTTGACAACGTCGATAGAGGCATCAGTATCAAATGTTTCATGTCCGATTGCTTGAATATGACGCTCTTCAAATAAGAATTTTAGTGCGTCTAAGCCCCAACCAGGTGCATGTTGCTGACCTTTAGCATCTTTATTTTCAAATTGTGCAATATCAGGCCAGCGTTTAGACCAATCTGTACGTAGGGCTACAAAGGTATCTGACTCAATGGTACCGTGTTGTTGTTCCCAGGCTTCTAAATCTGCACGGGTTACTACAAAATCATTGTTGATTGCTGCTTGTTGTGAAAAGTCTAAAACGATTAAAGGTAAGACTAACTCTTTTAAATTTAAATCCTCTAAGTAGCGCTTATTTTCTACAAAATGAATAGGTGCATCGATATGTGTACCGTATTGTGTTACGATATTCCATCGTTGAACATAGAAGCCATGATCTTTAACAGTGAATAATGTTGAAACTTCGCCCTTTTCAAAATCACTAAAGCGTGGAATATCAGGATCAAAGGTATGTGTTAAATCTACCCAAGTTGACTGTTTTAAAGTTTGTAATTGTTGCCATAAAGGATATTGTGTCATGCCATCACCCGTTTCTAATTAATTATGCAATATCTTGACCGTCTTTATCTTGACGTTTAGCTTTAACGGCCTCAACTAATACAGTTAATGCTGCTTTTACTTCATCTTCTTGTCTTGTTTTTAAACCACAGTCTGGATTAACCCAGAATAAAGAGCGGTCAATTTGTTGTAGTGAACGATCAATTGCTGTTGTAATTTCTTCTTTAGTAGGAATACGAGGGCTATGGATATCATAAACACCTAGTCCAATTCCTAAATCATAATTGATATCTTCAAAGTCTTTAATTAAATCACCGTGACTTCGTGATGTCTCAATAGAGATAACATCAGCATCTAAATCGTGAATCGCGTGAATAATTTGACCGAATTGAGAATAGCACATATGTGTATGAATTTGAGTTTCATCACGCACAGATGATGTTGCAAGTTTAAATGATAAAACAGCATCTTTGAGATATTGTTCGTGATACTCTGAACGTAAAGGTAAGCCTTCTCGTAATGCTGGTTCATCAACTTGAATAACTTTAATACCCGCTTTTTCAAGTGCGAGTACTTCTTCGTTAATAGCTAATGCAATTTGATCTTGTACAACTTTACGTGGTATATCCACACGTTCGAATGACCAGTTAAGAATCGTTACCGGACCAGTTAACATACCTTTGACAGGCTTATCAGTTAAACTTTGCGCATATACTGTTTCTTTAACTGTTAATGGGGCAGTCCATTTGACATCGCCATAAATGATTGGTGGTTTAACAGCACGTGAACCGTATGATTGCACCCAACCAAATTTAGTTACTAAAAAGCCTTGTAGTTTTTCTCCGAAGAATTCAACCATATCATTACGTTCAAATTCACCATGTACGAGTACATCTAACCCGATATCTTCTTGGATTTTAATCCAGCGTGCAATTTCATTATTTAAAAATGTTTCGTAAGCTTCATCAGAGATGCGTTTGTTTTTCCAATCTGCACGATATTTTCTAACTTCACGACTTTGAGGGAATGATCCAATTGTTGTTGTTGGTAAATCAGGTAGATTCAAACGTTGTTGCTGTTGCTCGATACGTTTTGCAAATGCTGATTGTCTTGAAGTACGAACACTATCAAAATCATAATCAAGATTTTTAAATGATTGATTTTGGAAACGTTCAAAACGTGATTTTAGCTTATCATATTTAGTGCTGTCTTGATTATTAAATAAACGACGTAAGGCATCTAATTCATCTAATTTTTCCGTAGCAAAGCTTAATCCTTCGGCAATGTTAGTATCTAATGTTTCATCATCTAAAGAAACTGGTACGTGCAATAATGAAGATGAAGGCTGAATCACAAGATGGTCTGTATAAGTTAATAACGTTTCGATGAGTGATTTTTTAGCAGCAATATCTGATGCCCACACATTACGACCATCAATAATACCAGCATATAAAGTTTTAGAACGGTCAAAATCACCAGCTTCAATTTGTCTTAAGTTATAGCCGTTATCATGAACGAAGTCTAAACCTAGACCTCCCACAGGTAGAGAACTTAAGAATTTAACATGTGCACGTTCAAAGTAAGTTTGAATCACTAGTTTATTACCTACACCAGCTTCAGCGAAGTAGTCATAAGCTTCTTTAGTGATATTTTCATAACTTTCACTATCATCGTTAACTAATATAGGTTCATCTACTTGAATATATTCAGCACCTGCATCAATTAACGATTGGAACACTTCTTTATACAATGGCAATAATGTTTGTACTTTTTCTTCAAACGTTTGATTACCACCTTTAGATAATTTTACAAAAGTAATAGGTCCTACGATGACAGGATGTGCATTGATATTTAAAGACTGTGCAAATTTAAATCTTTCTAATAGAACATTGCGAACAATTTTAGGTTCAACATTATCCCATTCTGGCACAATATAATGATAGTTTGTGTTAAACCATTTAATTAAAGCACTAGCTACATGATCTTTATTACCACGGGCAATATCGAATAACAAATCGTCGTTGTTGTCTCTTCCTTGAAAACGTTCAGGGATGATATTAAATAATAAAGAAGTATCTAGGATATGATCGTATAAAGAGAAATCACCAACTGGGATACTATCTAAGTTATAGTTTTTTTGAAGTAATAAATTTTCTTTATGTAAATCTGTTAATGTTTGGTCTAATTCTGATTTAGTAATAGTTTGTGCCCAGTAACTTTCGATAGCTTTTTTCCATTCTCTTTTTCTACCTAAACGTGGGAATCCTAAATTTGATGTTGTAATTGTTGTCATAATATTGCCTCCTTATGAGTGGTAATAGATTTTGAATATGCTGCAAGTTCTAATGAATCTTCGACATTTTGGAACGGTGTAATGATATATAAACCATTAAAATATTGATGAACTGTATCAATTAATGCTTTTGATAGAGTTAAACTCAGTTGTCGTGTCTTGGCTTTATCATCTTTCACCGCTTCGAATTGTGCTAAAATGTCATCTGACATTTTAATGCCAGGCACTTCATTGTGTAGGAATAGCGCATTTTTATAACTTGCAATCGGCATAATTCCTATGAAAAATGGTGTATCTAGGTGCTTAGTGGCATGATAAATTTCTATTATTTTTTCTTTACTGTACACTGGTTGTGTAATGAAGTAAGACATTCCACTGTCTACTTTCTTTTCTAATCTTTTTACAGCGCCATCTAATTTACGTACATTAGGGTTAAAGGCGCCAGCGATGTTGAAGTGTGTACATTTCTTCAGCGCATCACCATCTGTGTTAATACCTTGGTTAAAACGTAATGCCAGTTCAGTTAATCCTTTAGAATTAACATCATAGACATTAGTGGCACCAGGTAGGTGACCAACTTTAGAAGGATCACCAGTTATGGCTAAAATTTCGTTAACGCCGATTAACGATAAGCCTAATAAATGAGATTGTAAGCCAATTAAATTGCGATCACGGCATGTAATATGTACTAAAGGTTCAATGTTGTAATATTGTTTAATTAAACTTGCTGCAGCGATATTACTTACTCTTACTGTGGCGAGTGAGTTATCTGCTAAAGTTACAGCATCAATATTGGCTTTATCTAATTTAGCGATATTATCGAAAAATTTAGTCGTGTCTAAATGTTTAGGTGTATCTAATTCGACAATAACTGTTGGTCGTTCCCGTACTTTTGATGTCAAATTTTGTTTAGTATGTGTTGATGATTGGTTAAAATGTATAGACGTAGTAATAGGCACCACTTTTTTACTATTAATTGGTTTAAGGTTAGCAACGGATGATTTAATAAATTTAATGTGTTCTGGCGTTGTACCACAACAACCACCAATTAAGCGAACTCCTTCGTTAACTAATTGTTGCGCTACAGTTCCAAAGTATTGTGCGTTATCGCTATACTTAATTTCACTATTTTCTATATCTAATAAACTAGCATTTGGGTAACAAGATAAGAATGCTTGATCTGGTAATTCAATATGTGTAAATGACTCTTGCATATGATGTGGACCATGATGGCAATTAAGTCCAACAATATTTGCCCCACAATCAACGATTGATTTAAGTGCACTATTGATATCTGTACCATTAACTAAATAATTAGTATTAGAAGCAGTTAATTGAGCAATGATGGGAATTTCATATTTCTGTCTAGTATGTTTGATAACATGCGTCAATTCTTCTAAATCGTAGTAAGTTTCGAACAATAGTGCATCGACACCTTCTTCAACTAACGTATCAATTTGAATTTCACTATGATAAAGAATAGTTTGTAAACTTAAGTCATCTTGTTTAATACCACGAAACCCACCAACTGTACCTAAGATAAATGTGTGATCAGTTGCTGCTTTCTTGGCAATACGCACGGCAGCTTGATGAATTTCTTTCACTTTATGTTCGAGTCCAAAGTTCTTTAATTTTTCAAAATTAGCACCATATGTGTTCGTTTGAATAACATCAGCACCTGCAGCAATATAAGAACGATGGATATGCTCAATTTTGTCTGGGTGAGATAAGTTGTAAGCTTCTGGACAAGTATCAATACCTTCTGAATAAAGGATTGTACCCATTGCGCCGTCAGCTACTAAAATGTTGTCTTTCAATTGTGTGAGAAATTGACTCATTAAATGCCTCCTTTAGTGCATATTTTATATCTGCAATCAGCTCATCTGGATCTTCTAAACCGACACTAAGACGGAATAGACCAAACGTAATACCTCGTTGTTGCCTTACTTCTTCTGGTAGGGCTGCATGAGACATTGTTGCTGGGTGAGATAGTATTGTTTCAACACCACCTAAACTTACTGATACAAGAGGTAATGTTAAAGCATCGACAAATGCTTGAGCTTTTGTTTCATCTTTTAAACGTAGTCCTATGACAGCACCTCCATTGTTAGCTTGTTTCAAGTGAGTCACATTATGTCCTGGGTAATACACTTCTGCTATCTCATCTTGCTTGAGTAGGAAGTCTACGATTTTTCGAGTATTGGCAACAGATTGACTAAATCTGACAGGCAATGTTTTTAAATGTTTAGCTAACATCCAACTATCTTGTGCTGATAAAGCATTACCAGTTCCATTTTGGATTAAATATAATGCGTCACTGATGACTTTATTATTTGTAATGACAGCACCGGCAATTAAGTCGCTATGACCGCTTAAAAATTTAGTAGCGCTATGAATAACGATGTCTGCCCCAAGAGCTAGAGGAGACTGACCAAGTGGTGTCATAAAGGTATTATCAACAGCTACTAGTAAGTTGTGTGCTTTCGCTATAGTTGATACTGCTTCAATGTCTGTTATTTTAAAACAGGGATTTGAAGGTGTTTCTAAATAAATTAATTTAGTATTAGGTTGTATAGCTTGTGTGATTGCTTCAAGGTTGGTTGTATCAACGGTTGTGAATGCTATGTTAAAACGATTTAAAATTTGTTCAGTTAAACGGAATGTTCCACCATAAACATCATCTGGCAAAATAATATGATCACCAGATTTGAAAGTTAAAAGAACGGCAGACACAGCTGCGATACCTGAGGCAAATGCAAAAGCATAGTCGCCATGCTCTAAACGCGCTAATTTTTCTTCAACTAATGTACGATTCGGATTGCCACTGCGAGCATAATCGTAATGAGTTTGGCCACCTAATTGTTGTTGATGGAATGTTGATGAATCATATAAAGGTGGATTAGCAGAATGGTAATCAATTCCTCGACGCCAATCAAATATCACTTCAGTTTCTCTAGATAAAGTCATAGAATCCCTCCAACATATGCATGTTTTAAAGCTTGAATAATATCTCTTTCAATATCTGTGTAATCTTCTATGCCTATGGATAAGCGAATGAGTTGTTCATCAATACCACGTTTATCTTTTTCGCTATCAGGCATATCAACATGAGTTTGTGTATATGGAAATGTAATCAGTGTTTCAGTACCACCAAGACTTTCAGCAAAAATACAAATGTCTAAGCTTTCTAAAAATTTAGCAACGTTATAGTTCTTGTTTAGTCGTAAACTCAGCATACCAGTACGACCGCTATAAAGAACTTGATCAATAGCTTCCAAGTCTTGACATTTGGCAGCTAATTGCTGTGCATTAGATTGACTACGTTCTATACGCAAATGTAACGTTTTAAGTCCGCGTTGCAATAAGTAGCTATCTAATGGCGATAACGTAGCACCAATCATATTATGAAAATCAAATAGTTGTTGTGCTAATTTGTCATCTTTAACTGTGACGACACCAGCGAGTACATCATTATGACCACCAATATATTTTGTAGCAGAATGTAATACAATGTCTGCGCCTTCTTCTAATGGTGTAGATAGATAAGGTGTTAAAAATGTATTATCTATAATGGTTAATAACTGGTGTTTCTGCGCTAATTGGTAATAAGGTTCCACATCTATAGCAATCATTTGTGGGTTAGATATGGGTTCAATAAACAACGCTTTAGTATTAGCTGTAATTTGATTCGTAACTTCTTCATAGTTTAAGAAATCAACGTATTTGAATTGAATGCCATATTGTTGTTCATAGTAGTCAAATAAGCGAAACGTACCACCATATAAATCGAAAGAAACCAGAATTTCATCGTTAGGTTTAAATAAATTACATATTAATTGAATTGCTGCCATACCACTTGATGTTGCAAATGATGCAATTCCTCGTTCTAATTTAGCGAAACTTTCCTCAAATGCACTTCGCGTTGGATTTTTTGTTCTTGTATAATCATATCCAGTTGACTGACCTAGACTTGGATGTTGATAGGCGGTAGATAGATATATAGGATTTGCAATTGCACCAGTGTGATCATGGGTAAGTGCAATTTGAGCTAATTCAGTATCCTTCATAATTAATGCCTCCTAAAAAAATAATAAAAAAAGCTTCCGTCCTTTGAACCCGATAGATTTAATCGGATGCAAAGGACGAAAGCTTAGGTTTCGTGGTACCACCTTTATTTGTTACTTTATCACTAAAATAACCTCATTCAGTACGCCATATACATTAATCGTGACTGAAAGGTAGGCACAATTACATTAATAAACTCATTTAATTTACGTTTAAATGAGTATTAACGATATTATTGTGACGTAAAATTCCAGTACGCCATTTTAACATAAATGTTAATACTGTATCGCTATAACGGGCGAACCCGTAGATACCTCATATTGGTATCAACACTCCAAGGCCATTTTCAAACTTTCTTTCAAAATCTTCTCTCAGCTATTAAAGACTCTCTGTATAAGCAGTGTAAGTTTTACTTTCCTCTTTATTGTGTTTAAGTATCGTTAAGTTGTAATAAGTTATTTATTAGATTACATAGATTAAAATGATTTGTCAACAACTTTTCAGAAAATTTTGATTTAACAGTTAAATTATCATATTAATAAAAACGTTTGGTAGTTAATAAAGACGTATAAGATTTATTAAATAATTTATGTCTAAAGGTTGTCCCATAAAGGTAGAATACATAAAATATAGTTATATAGAAATTTAGAAAAGTGAAGTGAATCGATTGGTAACGAATGATGATCAGCGATTAATAGTGTCGGAAGATGAACAAGTAATTCAAATTAAATTAGAACAAATTAAAGCGAATCCTTATCAACCACGTAAAACGTTTGATGATATACATTTAAATAATTTAGCAGACTCTATTAAACAATATGGCATATTACAGCCTATAGTTGTTAGAAAAACGATACAAGGATATTATATCGTCGTTGGTGAAAGAAGATTTAGAGCATCTAAATTAGCTGGTTTAACAACAATTCCAGCCATTATCAAAGATTTATCAGACGAAGATATGATGGAACTTGCAGTCATTGAAAATTTGCAACGGGAAGATTTAAATGCAATAGAAGAAGCGGAAAGTTATCAAAGACTAATGCGAGAGTTGAATATCACGCAACGAGAAGTAGCTAAAAGATTAAGTAAATCTAGATCATATATAGCAAATATGTTGCGATTATTACATTTGCCACAAAGTATCATGGTAATGGTTAAAAAAGGTGATTTGTCAGGTGCTCATGGTCGAACTTTATTAGCAATTAAAAATCAAAACGATATGGTCAAAATTGCTCGGAGAGTTGCTAAAGAACATTGGAGCGTCCGCCAATTAGAGCAATATATTAATGAAATAAAACAAAATAATAATGAAACAAAAGATGAGAGTAAAGCACAATATCGTAAGCCTAAATTCATTGCGCAACAAGAAAGACAACTAAAGGAACAATATGGAACCAAAGTAGATATATCTACTACAAATAAAGTTGGAAAAATTACGTTTGAATTTAAATCTCAAGAAGAATTCGAAATACTAATCAAACAATTGAATGTTAACTATGGTAAATAAATCATACCTTTATTATAATAGTTCTTTATGTATACATAAGAACTGGGAAAACAATGCACTTTATTGAGCGGAAGTCTGATTTATAGTGAAGTGATTCAAGATAAAATATTAGTAATATAAAGACAACGAAAGGAGATTAATATAAATGAATCAAGTTATGAATATTCTTTCATCATTATTTGAGCCGCTGACAAAAATTGAAACTTATGAAAATGTAGCGACTAAAATTACTATGATTCTTATATATATCATAGTTGCAATTATAGTTATTAAAATTTTAGATAAAATGATTGAACAAGGATTTAGAATACAAAACAAAAGTAGGAAAGGTAATAAAAAACGTTCTAAAACATTAATTGCATTAGTACAAAATGTAGTGAAATATATAGTATGGTTTATTGTAATTACTACTATTCTCAGTAAATTTGGTATAAGTGTTGAAGGTGTTATAGCCAGTGCAGGTGTTGTCGGTTTAGCTGTTGGTTTCGGTGCACAAACAATTGTTAAAGATATTATTACAGGATTTTTTATTATTTTTGAAAGTCAATTTGATGTGGGTGATTATGTTAAAATTAATAATGGCGGTACAACAGTTGCTGAAGGGACTGTTAAATCAATTGGCTTAAGATCTACACGTATTAATACAATCTCTGGGGAATTAACCATATTACCTAATAGCAGTATGGGAGAGATAACCAATTTCTCTATTACTAATGGGACATCAATTGTAGAAATTCCAGTATCAGTGGATGAGAATATAGATAAAGTAGAGAAAAAATTAAATAAATTATTTTTATCATTACGTAGTAAGTATTATTTATTTGTTTCCGATCCAGTCGTGTTAGGTATTGATGCATTCGAAGACACTAGAATTACATTAAGAGTTTCAGCGGAAACAATACCTGGAGAAGGTGCATCGGGAGCTAGAATTATTCGCAAAGAAGCGCAAAAAATGTTTATACAAGAAGGTATAAAAACACCACAGCCACTATATGCAGCATATAATAACATTGAAAATGATAATAACTAGTTTATAATACATGGAGGTCATATTTAATGACGTCAAAATATGGAATAAATGATATAGTAGAAATGAAAAAGCAACATGCTTGTGGAACAAATCGCTTTAAGATAATTCGAATGGGTGCTGATATACGAATTAAGTGCGAAAATTGTCAAAGAAGTATAATGATTCCACGTCAGGCATTTGATAAAAAATTGAAAAAAATTGTAGTATCTCATAATGATACAAATAGATAGGAGAATGAGTCATGGCTTTAACAGCAGGAATCGTTGGTTTGCCTAACGTTGGTAAATCAACATTATTTAATGCAATTACTAAAGCGGGTGCTTTAGCTGCAAACTATCCATTCGCAACAATTGATCCAAACGTTGGAATCGTAGAGGTACCAGATACACGTTTGTTGAAATTAGAAGAAATGGTACAACCTAAAAAAACGATACCTACTACATTCGAGTTTACAGATATTGCTGGTATTGTTAAAGGTGCATCTAAAGGTGAAGGACTAGGAAATAAATTCCTATCTCATATAAGAGAAGTAGATGCTATATGTCAGGTTGTTCGTGCATTTGACGATGATAATGTCACACATGTTTCTGGAAGAGTTGATCCAATTGATGATATAGAAGTTATTAATATGGAGCTTGTGTTAGCAGATTTAGAATCAGTTGAAAAACGATTGCCACGTATTCAAAAAATGGCACGTCAAAAAGACAAAACAGCTGAAATGGAAGTTCGTATTTTAACTAAAATTAAAGAGGCTCTAGAAAACGGCAAACCTGTTAGAAGTTTAGAGTTTAATGATGAAGACCAAAAATGGGTTAACCAAGCACAATTACTTACATCTAAAAAAATGTTATACATCGCTAATGTTGGTGAAGATGAAATTGGTGATGAAGATAATGATAAAGTAAAAGCAATTCGTGAATACGCAGCTAAAGAAGAGTCAGAAGTGATTGTTATTAGTGCGAAAATTGAAGAAGAAATTGCTATGTTAGATGATGAAGATAAAGAAATGTTCTTAGAAGATTTAGGAATCGAAGAACCAGGATTAGATAGATTGATAAGAACAACATATGAATTGTTAGGCTTATCAACGTATTTCACTGCTGGAGTACAAGAAGTACGTGCTTGGACGTTTAAACAAGGTATGACAGCACCACAATGCGCTGGTATCATTCATACTGACTTTGAACGTGGATTTATTAGAGCAGAAGTAACAAGTTATGACGACTATGTACAATATGGTGGAGAAAATGGTGCTAAAGAAGCGGGTAGACAACGCTTAGAAGGTAAGGACTATATTATGCAAGATGGTGACATTGTTCACTTTAGATTTAATGTATAATAATTGAAACATTTTGAGGGGTGAACTTTAGAGTTCGCCTCTTTTTTCATGTCATTGTAATCTTGTCAATCACATTTGGTTATAACTAGTTATGTTTGGATAGGTTTAACTTAAAAGAAAGGTATGATATGACTTGCTTTTATAATATCTTGAGTACTAAAGAATTGTTTACCTTCACCGGTATAGGCTGGTTGTAAAATTAAGTTAGCTTTAGCAGAGTAGAGCCATTCAGGATTGATACCACTATTTAAAATATCTTGAAATTCTTGAAAGTCTTTATCCCAGTCTAAATTTAATTTCATTAGAAACACCTCATCACAATTATAGAACATGTGTTCGCATTTGTAAAGTGAATATATAATTTAACTTAGCAATATATAAGTCATTATAGATGCAATAATAATACATAGTTAATTCAATTTTTATTGTAAAAAGTAATAGCTCATGATATAATTCTAAATTGTGAGTAATGAAAATTATTCCTTGCTTATCTATTTTCTGATAAGCCGTATAGACCACAAGGAGGTGCAAATATAAAATGAGAACATATGAAATTATGTACATCGTACGCCCAAACATTGAAGAAGATGCTAGAAAAGCGTTAGTTGAACGTTTTAACGGTATCTTAGCTTCAGAAGGATCAGAAGTTTTAGAAGAAAAAGACTGGGGTAAACGTCGCCTAGCTTATGAAATCAATGACTTCAGTGATGGATTCTACAATATCGTACGTATTAAAAGTGATAATAACAAAGCTACTGACGAATTCCAACGTTTAGCTAAAATCAATGATGATATCATTCGTTATATGGTTATTCGTGAAGACCAAGATAAGTAATAATTAGATGGGGGCGTTTAAATGTTAAATAGAGTTGTATTAGTAGGTCGTTTAACGAAAGATCCGGAATACAGAACCACTCCCTCAGGTGTGAGTGTAGCGACATTCACTCTTGCAGTCAATCGTACTTTTACGAATGCACAAGGTGAACGTGAAGCTGATTTCATTAACTGTGTTGTTTTTAGAAGACAAGCAGAAAATGTTAATAACTATCTATCAAAAGGTAGCTTAGCTGGTGTAGATGGTCGCTTACAATCTCGTAATTATGAAAATCAAGAAGGTCGTCGTGTGTTTGTTACTGAAGTTGTGTGTGATAGTGTTCAATTCCTTGAACCGAAGAACGCTCAACATAATAGTGGCCAACGTCAACAAAATGAATTCCAAGACTACGGTCAAGGATTTGTTGGTCAACAATCAGGACAAAACAATTCGAACAATAGTGTATCTAACACTAAACAATCAGATAATCCATTTGCGAATGCTAATGGACCTATCGATATTAGTGATGATGACTTACCATTCTAATTAAAATAATCGAAAACACATAAAATAATATTCAAAGGAGGTAGTTAACTATGGCAGGTGGACCAAGAAGAGGCGGACGTCGTCGTAAAAAAGTATGCTATTTCACAGCAAATGGTATTACACATATCGACTATAAAGACACTGAATTATTGAAACGTTTTATCTCAGAACGCGGTAAAATTTTACCACGTCGTGTAACTGGCACTTCAGCTAAATATCAACGTATGTTGACTATAGCTATTAAACGTGCTCGTCATATGGCTTTATTACCATATGTAAAAGAAGAACAATAAGATATTGTTTAACTTTAAACCCCGTAAGCTCAAGGCTTATGGGGTTATTTTTGTATTTTGGAATCTCAAGTGAATTATAAATATCAGTATTTATCCCACCACGACAAGACTGACTAAGTTTGTAAAATGTTGTTTTATATGCGTCAAATAGTCCAGATAATTAGTATCAAGCACATAATAATAAATATATGACGATTTTGGTCAATACTCACTATTCGTCTAAGTAGTTTGAAGTCTTTGTAATTACAGAATAGGAAATAAAAATTGAATAATAGAGAATATAGATTAACTGTAATATTAAATAACCGAATCATTTTACAAACCATAATATGTAATTCGTTTTTATATTTTTATAGAACAATGTTTGCTTTTGTATTTAATGTTTACCGTGTATTAATTTTAACTGTTATAAATATGAATAAAAATAATTATAACGGGTATTTAATGATGTATAAGCAAGAAGCTTAAAGTAAGAGTTTCAAAATATAGAAGAGAGAGTGATACTATGAAATTTAAATCATTAGCAGTATTATCTATGGGAGCATTAGTTTTAGCTGCATGTGGCAATGACGCTACTAAAGAAGATACTAAATCATCAGATTCTAGTAATAGTAATTCAAATACTACTAAACAAGTTATTGCTTTAAATGATATCCAAACAAGTCCTAAAGATGCTGTAAAAAAAGCGCAAGACACATATAAAGGTCAAGAATTGAAAGAAATTGCCTTTGAAAAAACAAATGGTGATTGGACATATAAAATTGCACAACAAAAAACTGGTGAAGAATCTGAAGTGATTATTGCAGATAAAGATAAAAAAATTGTAAATAAAAGCACTGAAAAAGAAGATTCTATAGATAAAAGTGATAATTTCAAATATAGCGATGCTATTGACTATAAAAAAGCAATTAAAAAAGGACAAAAAGAATTTGATGGTGACATCAAAGAATGGTCATTGGATAAAGATGATGGCAAACTTGTCTACAACATGGATTTGAAAAAAGGTAAAACTAAACATGAGATTACTATTGATGCTAAATCTGGTAAAGTTCTAAAAAATGAAGAAGATAACTAAAATACAAAATCACCCTAAATAAATTGGGGTGATTTTTTGTATGCTGTGTTAAAAGTACTGGTTTTCTATTTTTTACTAATTAATTAAATGGACATTAAAGTTAATAAAATATCAGTCTAATTTGTTAGAGAGCCAAAATACTATAAATATAGATATTTTTAATTAAGCATAATATTAAAGGAAACACCAATATATGTAATGCGAAAAATATTATAACTCATATAATGTTAAATACATGCTTAATATTTACAATAGAATGCTTACAATTCAATGAAGTCCGCATTTTTATATGGGACATAAAATGTTAATTCATTTCATATATTATGGTTTGTACAGCATTACCTTTTAAGATGTATGGAAGTTTTATTTTACACGAATAATGAAAAAGGTTGCGTTGATTTCATCATTAGTATAAGATGAAAGATATTATTTTGGGTAGGGGTGGCAATAATGTCAAATGATAGTGATATATATGATTTAATATTGACTGTAGCTAAAAACAATATACATATTAAAGGTGTTTATTTAAATGGTTCAAGAGCTAATCCTTTTGTTTGGGATGATGAACATCAAGATTTTGATATCGTCTTTGTAGTAGATAATGTTGAAAAGATGATTACCCAAAAGCAATGGATAAATGAATTTGGAACGATACTCATTAAACAAATACCTAAAGAAGAACTACTTTATCCTGTTGACAAGGAGATGCCATACTCAGTAAATTTATTATTATCTAATTTTAAGAGACTTGATTTAACAGTGATTGATATAACAAAAATAGATTGTTATTTAGAAGAAAACCAATTTGCTGTTTTGCTATTCGATAAAGGGTATCATTTACCTACGATAGATGAACCAACAGATCAACATTGTTGGGTAAAAGTACCGAGTCAACAATTATTTGACGAATGTTTAGATGAATTTTATTTAATGGCATTAAACGTGCTAAAGGGGCTTTGGCGTAAACATTTAATCTATGCAATGGATTACTTTGATATTTGCCGTAAAATGGTATTACTCATGTGGTCTTGGGATAAAAGTGATAAATATAACTTTGAAGTAAACATGGGGAAGCATCTCAAATATTTACATAACTACTTAGATATAAATGAACAAGCGGTATTAAGGACCTTTTATCCTAAATTTAAGGAACAAGAAATTCTGCAAGCGTTAATAACTATGGTTGAATACTTTGATGAATTATCAAAACAAGTCAGCAACAAACTAGAGTTCATATATAAAGAACAAATAGTTCGGACCATAAAAATGCATATCAAAACTTTAATATATTAAGACAAAGAAAGGCCCCTTCACTTGATGTGAGGGGGTTAAGTTACATTCTAATATCAACATCTTCTAAATGTTGTTGGTATTCTTTAACTTTACTTTCTAAAAACATTTCGTATGGTGCATCGAAAAACTCTGCTAAGTGCATTGCATCTTTGAATTTAGGTTCGTGATAATGATTTTCCCATTCCCAAATGTGATGTGCTTCGTAATGTGTGCCATATTTAGCATTAAGTTGTTGTGCTAATTCTTCGATTTCTAAATTGTGTTTTGTTCTTAAATTATATAATATGTGTAAATTCATTTTTACCTCACTCCTAATTGTTAGTAGCTTGGGTACTATTAATATGTATACATTCTAGTCCTACATACTGAAATAATCAAGTCTATTATGTATTAATAATAGAATAATCAACAAAATAGAAATTATGTCTAGCTATTTAATATTCAACTAGTAAATAAAAAAATTATTTCACATAAGAAATTGTCAAAATTAAAGAAAAAAATAATTTGAATTTGTTTCAATGTTATCAAGTTCGGGTACTATTAAGCATAACAAAAATTTACACTTAAAAAAGGAGATTATAAATTATGTTCGGATTTATAGGAATGTTAATTGTCGGCGGTATTATCGGTTGGATAGCTGGCGGTATTATGGGTAAAGATATCCCAGGTGGTATCTTAGGTAATATTATCGCAGGTATTGTTGGTTCATGGATCGGTGGAAAATTCTTTGGACAATGGGGTCCGGAATTAGGTAGTATTTACATCTTCCCAGCATTAATTGGTTCAATTGTGTTAATTGCAATCGTATTAATCTTCTTAAGATTATTACGTAAATAATTTGATATAAAAAAAGATGGCAGTTAATTGTGACTGTCATCTTTTTTTATGCCATTATTGCTTGAGTAACATTAGCAAAGGTATAACGTTTGATTAGTGTATAACTTAATGGTGGTTGATCTTTATCAATGCGTTTTTATTCAATTCATTAAGTATTTCTAAAATTTTATATTCGGGTGTTGTCGTATCAAAAGCGTGTTTAAATAATTAGCCTTTATCAGATTGAACGATAGCAACTATTTCATCATCAAACATGTTATAATCTATTAATTCCATCAAATTTCTCCCTGTAATATTAAAATTCAATTATTGATCAAGTGTCAGTGTATTTGTCCAAGTCAGCTATACTATTTATGATTTATACTCAAATTATAAATAACTAACAGTTAATGATTATAGAATTGCTATAACAATGTTGGGTCTCGATTCCTTAGGCGCCGTGGCTCCAAAATAATTTTCATTTTAAAGTATTTACTTTTTAGTTATCAGTCTTAAAAAATAGAGAACAATAAAAAAGGATGACGCAGGGAAACGTCATCCAGGAGTATTATGTTCATGAATATAAAAGACTGTGTAGCTGTTTCTCAACTACAACTTTATCTTACCATTTAATTAATACAAACACAAGAACAATTCATTTTTTATAAATTAGACTATCAAAATACAAATTGATTTTTGAAATTAAACTTAATTATAAATATGATATAAAAAGATAATCTAGTAAAATTATTAATATAATTAACAAATAATAAACAATATAACGAGGTAATTTGAAATGACAGTATATTTAGTAAGACATGGAGAATCACAATCTAACTATGACAATAAACATTTCCGTGCATATTATTGCGGACAACTCGATGTACCTTTGACAGATAAAGGTAAAGCAAGTGCAGCTGCATTAGAAAATTATTTTAAAAAGTTAAATATCAAACATATTTATGTGTCTGATTTACACCGTACGAGACAGACGTATGAACATATTTTTCCTAATACAGATATTGCCACAACAATAACGGATCAATTAAGAGAACGATCACTTGGCCAGTTTGAAGGGAAATATAAAGATGACATTAGTATGCAACAAGAATATGACAAATATTTCAATGATCCAATGTTTAAGGATTTTAGACATAGTTTTACTCAAAAAGCTCCAGGTGGAGAAAGTTATCAAGATGTATTAAATCGAGTTAAAGTATTTATGGAAAATGAAGGCAATGATAAAGCGCAACAAGGGGATATAGTCATTATTGCACATCAGGTTGTGATTCGTTGTTTCATGCATTATTTGGGTCAAGTATCTAAAGACGAAGCTGTTGATTTAAACATTGAAAATTGTAAACCATATGTTATAGCATAAAACAAGCGCTCGCTACCTAGGCACCGAGCGCTTGTTTTGATAGTTTATATGAGCCTGGGACAAAAACATTTTACGTTTAACATTAAACATTTGTTAGTAACTGTCTGATTTTTAAAATGTTGATCAATCAACAATTTTAAATACATAGTCAGTCTTATCGTGGTAGGATTACGACATGAATTTTATAGAAAATTTATGTCTGCCTACTCCCATTCACAGATAAAGTTACAATAGCACTTATAAGTAATATTAAGGCTGTAATAAAACAAACAATAGCTAATGGAAATACTGGGAAGAATAGCATGAGTACACTTAAAGCCCCCCATAACAGCATAGCTAATAATTGTATAATAGCTGATATAATTCTAGGAATTATATGGTTGAAGGCAGCTAGAATTAAGCATGGCAATGCTAATATAATCATGTAACCAATGGATAATAACAATTCTTCAGGTTTATCAAAACTTACAGTGTTCGGCCCAGTAGGATATTTAGCGCTAAATAAAAGACAAACGACTGATGAGATAATAGCTAAAGTGACGAGTGATAGTCTTAGTTTCATGACATCATAACCTCCACACGTAAATTGATATTTTATTTATTAATAGCGTCTGTTGGTATATTTTTAGATTTTAAGAAATCTTTAATTTTATCTTGTTGACTTTTATTAACATCGCCTGCATAGTTCGTAGGCACGTCCACAATATTAATAGAATTTTGTGGTTGATAACTTAATTTTTCGATAGTTTCATCTACATTAGAGATAGCACTATTTAAAGCTTTGAAATAATTGATGATGCGTTGTGTATTTTTGTCATAACTTTTAGGAATATGATTATCTGCTACAAAGTTTTTAAAGTGTAAATCATTTTTGACTGTTAGATTAGATAATTCGCTAAGTCTATCAGCTTGTTTGTCAGTTACTTTTGTTTGACTATCACTTTGTTTATCTAACTCATGCTGCATATAATATTTATTATCCAAAATATCATTATTAACAGCTAAATATTTAGTTAATGCTTCTTTCATTTCCTTTTCGCTAATATCTGCATTCTTCTTATTCGAAGTAAAAATATCACTTTCTGTTATTTTTTTAACATGTTTTGGTACTTGAGATGCCGTTGTATGATGTTGCTTATCATCTTGATTTGAATCTTTATTAGCACAACCGGTTAAAATGAGGGCAGATGCTAAGAAAGTACTAAATAGTAATCTAGTCTTCATTATTGATAGGAACTCCTTTATAGTTGCAATAAAAAGCGTCATTTTAATTGATATTTACTATGACCTTGTAGAGCCCACACTCGTAAGTGGTTCCATGCTTGTTTAGCTTTTTTATTGAATAATTTTTCATTAGTGATTGGCTTCATTATACCATTTTCCACAAATTCATTCATAAATTCTAAAATAAGATCTGGATGGGGTAGTGTGCGTATAAGCATTAAAATTTGATCTACCCAATTTCCTTTTTCAATATCATCTGTAGTGACCAATTGTGAACGTAAATAAAATATAAATTCTTTAATCGCTGTATCAGCTTTATAAAAGTGATATCTATCATAATTTATAAGTTCATCAACTGTTTGAGGAATATAGTAATGCCCACCAATTTCTTCAACTTCTTCATCATTATCAAATAGGTCGTACATGAGAGGGTGTAATACGAATTGACGGATTTGAACATATAGACCTATAGGATCGAGTATATCTAAGTTGAACTGTAAATCTTGTTCACTAAATGAAGCATCATAAAATTGACGCATGAGAGAAAGTAAATGCGCTTTAGTTACTAGGCCATACAAATTAACGGCGCCTAATATAATTCTTAATGGTAAGATATCTTCTTTATCAATTAGACCACTTTCTATTTCAATGATAAGCTCATTAATGAGTTGTCGTCGTGCTTGATCACCTTGACCGAATAGATAGTCTTCCCCGTCGAACTCATCTAACGCCTCTAAGTCACCATCAAAATTATCTTCAATATATTCAGTGATATGTTGAAGGTCTTTAAGCATATCATCATCAGTTAATTTATCATTAAACTGATTAAGAAATTCTTTAGGGCCTCCTTGTTTATCAATAAAATCAATCACGTGCTGTCTTGTATCTTGTGGTAAAACCAATGCGTCAAATCGATAATCATAAAAATATATGAAATAGTCCATTAAGAAGTCATCTATATCTAGTAAGTTCATTTCTTCAGTAAGTCGTAGACTATTATCTATGAAATAGTTTTTATCATTGTCTAAAATATTAAATAGCATAACAAGTTCTGCTAATGATGAACCTACGAACATTTGATTTAATATTGATGAATCTTCAAAAAAGGCTTTACAAATTAAATCGATAAGTGAATCTTTGTTTTTATTAGAAAATCCTTTAATTTCGTATGTTCTACATATATCTTTTAATTCAGGTACTGTCTTATTTTCTAGTGCATCATGTAAACTTACATCATTCAAATTTTGATGTTGTTGAACGCGGTCTACATTGAAAAAGATGTAATGTCTTTCTTCAGTAGTCAAATCTCTAAGTTCATAATTATGTTCATCAAATAGAACGGAATTTAAAAAGTATAAAAATAAATAGTTTATACCAAATTCATCATCGGATAGCTGATAGATAAAACCTAAATGGTCAGTTATTTTCAATTCTGTCACTAAATCTTTATCAATAATTACAGCAGGGTCACCTTTAGCAATAATGTCTTCTAATAATTGTAGTTCTTTATTAGTGATTTTGTTAGCTAATCTTTTGATATTTTCAGGTTTTAGGCTTTCATGGATAATTTGTACTTCATGAGCTTTTGATGATAAGTTTAAAAATTTACGGATATTATTTATTTTGTAGTTAGGTATTAAATTGATATCAAGCATTTTTAAGCTCCTTAATTTACGACATTATATGTAACATTTTAAGCATAACATGAAACCAATTAAATATAAAAACAGAGCCCAAATTATCGGACTCTGTTTAAAAAATATATTAATTTCTAATGATGTAGTCGAATGCATTTAATCCAGCATTAGCACCTGCACCCATTGAAATAATAATTTGTTTATTTTTCTGATCTGTAACATCACCAGCTGCAAAAATACCTGGTACATTTGTAGCATTATCACGATCTATAATGACTTCGCCACGAGGACTTAATTCTACAATATCATTAAGCCAAGCAGTATTTGGTACTAAACCAATTTGTACAAAGATACCATCTAATTCAATCACTTGTGTGTCGCCAGTCTTAACATCTTCATAGCTTAAGGCAGTAACGTGATCTTCACCAATGACTTCTTTAGAACGTGCATTAGTAATGATATCTACATTAGATAGTGAACGTAAACGATCTTGTAACACATTATCAGCTTTTAATTCATCTGAGTACTCAAGTAAAGTAACATGTTTAACAATACCTGCAAGGTCAATCGCTGCTTCTACACCTGAGTTACCACCACCTACAACGGCAACATCTTTATTTTCAAATAAAGGACCATCACAGTGAGGGCAGAATGCTACACCTTTGTTCATTAATTTGTCTTCACCAGGAATATTAAGTTTACGCCAACTTGCACCTGTTGAGATAATGACAGTTTTACTTTCTAGTACAGCGTCATTTTCTAAAGTAACAAGAATTGCTTTATCAGTCTTTTCGATGTTAGTTGCACGAATTCCAGTCATTGTATCGATGTCATATTGATCAATATGAGCTGCTAAATTAGAAGAAAATTCAGAACCAGTTGTTTCTTTAACTGTGATGAAGTTTTCTATACCTGCAGTATCATTCACTTGGCCACCGATACGATCAGCTACAATACCAGTGCGTAAACCTTTACGAGCAGTGTAAATTGCAGCACTACCACTTGCTGGTCCACCACCAATAATTAATACATCGTAAGGATCTTTGTTAGCAAATTCAGAAGCGTCTGCTGTACTACCTAATTTAGATAAAATATCTTGAATTGTCATACGACCATTTCCAAATTCTTGACCATCTAAAAAGACAGCAGGAACAGCCATGATATTTTCAGATTCTTCACGGAATACAGCGCCATCAATCATTGTATGAGTGATATTAGGATTAATAACACTCATTAAGTTTAGTGCTTGTACAACATCTGGACATTTTTGACAAGTTAAACTAATGAAAGTTTCGAAATGGAAAGGACCTTCTAAACCTTTGATTTGATCAATAATTGATTGTTTTTCTTTAGGTGCGCGTCCACTTACTTGTAAAATTGCTAAAACAAGTGAATTAAATTCATGACCTAAAGGAATACCAGCAAATGTTACACCAGTGTCTTCGCCAGGTTTGTTAACTTGGAAACTTGGTGTACGTTTTAAAGATTTTTCAGAAAGTGATAGTCGTGGAGACATATCAGTAATTTCTTCGAGTAACTCTTTTAACTCTTTTGATTTATCATCTGAACCAAGGCTGGCAACGAATTCTACGTCGCCTTCCATAAGTTCTAAAAGTTGTTTAAGTTGTTGTTTTAAATCAGCATTCAGCATGTTGTTATAATGCCTCCTTAAATTTTACCTACTAAATCTAAACCTGGTTGTAAAGTTTCAGAACCTTCTTCCCATTTTGCTGGGCAAACTTCACCTGGATGTTGACGTACATATTGAGCCGCTTTAATTTTGTGAACTAATGTACTAGCGTCACGGCCAATTCCGTCAGCATTGATTTCAGCAGCTTGTACTACGCCATCTGGATCAACGATGAAAGTACCACGTTGAGCTAATCCAAGTGCTTCATCTAATACATCAAAGTTACGAGTGATTGTTTGTGATGGGTCACCAATCATTGTGTATTGAATTTTGCTAATAGCGTCTGAATGATCATGCCAAGCTTTGTGTACGAAATGTGTATCAGTTGAAACTGAGAATACATTTACACCTAATTCTTGTAATTGTGCATATTGATTTTGTAAATCTTCTAATTCAGTTGGACAAACGAATGAGAAGTCAGCTGGATAGAAGCATACAACGCTCCATGAACCTTTTAAGTCTGCATCAGAAACTTCTTTAAACTCATCGTTTTTTGGATCATACGCTTGTGCTGTGAATGGTAAGATTTCTTTATTAATTAATGACATAAATATATTCCTCCTAAAATTTAAATAGTCATTAGAATTATTTGACTCATCTTATTTATAATAATTCTAATCTCTTATTTAGCATTATTACATTTTGATAAGGAATAGTCAACTGGATAACATTGAGATAAAAAGTAGGTAATACTTCTGGGTGTATTGTTTTCTATGATAGTAAAATGACGAAATTAAGCAGTTATAACGATATTGTTGGTATAACGGTAATGGGAAATTGTAATGACGTTAAGTTACAATAAAATAATTTTTTGTATTCTCAACTAATATCATCTTATTGATAATATGGTGTAACAATAAACGTTGTAGTTTATGCAAGATAACTAATACTGAAATATACAGAGATACTGAGTAAGTCATTTTATTTTTATAGTTATTGTGAAGGGGTGTAAAATAAAAAATATGAATAGAGAGAAGAGGAGTGTCGTTAGTGTCTGATTATGTTTATAATTTAGTAAAAAAACACCATTCTGTAAGAAAATTTAAAGATAAAGTTTTGAGCGAAGATACAGTGAGAAAGCTTGTAGAAGCAGGGCAAAGTGCTTCAACATCCAGTTTTTTACAAGCGTATTCAATTATAGGTGTAGATGATGTCAAAATTAAAGAAAATTTGAAAGAAGTTTCAGGACAGCCCTATGTAGTAGAAAATGGTTATTTATTTGTCTTTGTTATTGATTATTATAGACATCGACTTATAGATGACAATGCTGAAACAAACATGGAAACAGCTTATGGTTCAACTGAAGGTTTATTGGTAGGTGCGATTGATGCTGCTTTAGTAGCAGAAAATATTGCTGTTACTGCTGAAGATATGGGGTATGGCATTGTCTTTTTAGGTTCATTAAGAAATGATGTGGAACGTGTGCGTGAAATATTAAATTTACCAGATTATGTTTTCCCACTGTTTGGTATGGCTGTTGGAGAACCGGCTGATGACGAAAATGGTTCTGCTAAACCACGTTTACCTTTCGAACATGTCTTTCATCATAATCAGTATAATGATGATAAAGAACAACAAAGAGAACAAATTAAACAATATGATCAAACGATAAGTGGCTATTATGACAAACGAACAAATGGTCAGCGTCAAGAAACTTGGTCACAACAAATAGAAACATTCTTAGGGAACAAGGCGCGCTTAGATATGTTAGATCAATTAAGAAAAGCCGGATTGATTCAACGATAAATTTAGAAGCAAAAAAGAGCCTGGGACATAAATCCCAAAAATAATAGCACAAAGATGATTTTATTGTTAAATCGTCTTTGTGCTTCTTTATGTTCAATACTCCGTATTGTAGTTTCGCGTTCCTAGGGTGCTGTCTCAGCCTGTAGTCTTCGACTAGCACTGCTCCCTCAGGAGTCTCCACTACAATACTTCGTT
>NZ_PPQR01000134.1:835-4862 GCF_002902085.1 Staphylococcus simiae | reverse complement strand
ATAACAGTGCTTTAAATATATTTATTTAACAATTTATAATTTATCACAAGTTATTGATAGTTGTTAATTGCTTTGTTATTTAGACTAACAATTTAAATAATAAAATGCTTAATCTTCATTTTAATAAACATTCAAGGATCATAATTTTACTACATAGAATTTCTATCGAATCTTTCAAACTATCGTTAATATTATTCAAACAGACGTTTCTATATTTGACCAATTTTTAACAATATTGACATCAAACTATTTAAATTATAATCAACTCATTAATCCTTATAAAATTCTCGCAAATATAAAACATCCAAAAAAACAAAAAGAGCCTAGTTATACTAGACTCTCTTACAATTATGTTGTTTAGAAGTTTAACACTTGGTTTAATACATTTTCTTTTGTAAAACCATATTTTTCTACTACTAAATCTCCAGGGGCACTTGCACCGAAACCATCTATTCCGATAACTTTACCTTCAGAGCCAACATATTTATGCCAACCAAGTGGTGAAGCCATTTCAATAGCAATTCGTTTTGTAATAGAAGAAGGAATAACTGATTCTTTATATTCATCAGATTGTTGTTCAAATGCATTCCAGTTTGGCATTGAAACAACGCGAACCCCTTTACCTTGTTTTTCAATATCTTTTGCAGCATCTACTGCTAGACTTACTTCTGAACCAGTAGCCAATAGTAAGAATTCAGGAGTTTCTGAAGTTTCGTATACAACATATGCACCTTTACGAACGCCTTCTTCAACTACATCTTCTGGTACATCAAGTACTGGTAAGTTTTGACGAGTTAACACTAGAGACGTTGGTGTATTTTCTGATTCTAATGCTACTTCCCAAGCAACTCTTGTTTCATTACCGTCTGCTGGACGGATAACATTCATATTAGGAATAGCTCTTAATCCAGCCAACTGTTCGATTGGTTCATGAGTAGGACCATCTTCACCAACAGCAATTGAATCGTGTGTGAAAATAAATGTTGAATTTAAGCCCATAATTGATGATAAACGTAGTGCTGGTTTCAAGTAATCACTAAATACAAAGAAAGTTGCGCCATATGGATGTAATCCACCATGTGCTGCCATACCATTTACTGCAGCACCCATTGCAAATTCACGTACACCAAACCAAATATTTTTACCTTCTGGTGTTGATGGAGTATAGTCTGCTGCATCTTTAACGTTTGATTTATTTGATCCAGCAAGGTCAGCTGATCCACCGAAGAATGATGGTACAGATTTACTTAACGCTTGAATTACTTCACCAGAATCTGCACGAGATGCACCATTATGATCTAAATCGAAACGAGGTAACTCATCACGATAATTAGCAGGTAATTTACCACTAACTGCCATTTTAAATTCTTCAGCAAGTTCAGGATAGGCATTACTATATTCTTTAACTAACGCTTCCCATTTAGACTCATCTTCATTAGCTCTTTGTAACATTGTTGTTTGGAAGATTTCATACACTTCATCAGGAACGTTAAAACGTTTTTCAGGGTCTAAACCATAATTTTCTAAAGTTAATTTTCTTTCATCTTCGCCTAAAGGAGCACCGTGAACTCCATTTGTACCAGCTTTATTTGGAGATCCAAATCCAATTGTAGTTTTAACTTCAATAATCGTAGGACCTTCTTGTGATTTAGCTTCATTGATGGCATTGTCAATTTCTTCTAAATCATTACCATCTTTAACAAATAAATAATTCCAGCCATATGATTCAAAGCGTTGTTTAGTATTTTCAGAAAATGCTTTATTTAATTCGCCATCTAATGAAATATCATTTGAATCATATAACACGATTAATTTACTTAATTTATTATGTCCAGCAAATGAAGCGGCTTCATGTGAAATACCTTCCATTAAATCTCCATCTGAAGCTAAAACATAAGTATAATGATCAACAACATTGAATTGATCTTTATTAAATTTACCAGCTAAATGACTTTCAGCTAAAGCCATACCTACTGACATTGCAAAACCTTGTCCTAATGGACCAGTTGTAACTTCAACGCCATCAGTATGTTTAAATTCTGGATGTCCAGGAGTTTTAGAACCCCATTGTCTAAATTGTTTTAATTCTTCTAGTTCAAGACTGCCAGAAACATGTAACAAACTATAAAGTAAAGCTGAACCATGACCTGCAGATAAAACAAAACGATCTCTGTTAAAGTAATCTTTTGATTGAGGATTAAAATTCATGTGACGTGTCCATAATGTATATGCCATTGGCGCAGCGCCCATAGGTAATCCTGGGTGTCCAGAATTTGCTTTTTCGATAGTGTCGATACTTAAAGCACGAATTGTATCCACAGCTAATTGATCTTTTTCATTAAACATAAATTATATCTTCCCTTCTTCTATTTTATTATGTTCATTATAACTAATTATATAATAAAAAGATAAGTAAAACACTTACATTTCATCTATTTATCTGAATCTTCTTTAATTTGTTACAAATTACTTTTTATCGTTATTTTTGTTACGTATCTCCTTAATTTTTTCAGGAGTTACATCATTTCCTTCAGGGTCAATTACTTTTGTATTTTCAATTTGTTGTTTGAATCCTTTTCTAAAACTATCCAAATAGGCTTTACGTAATTTAGATTGCTCTTTTGCTTCTTCTTCTGTTAAACCTTGTTCTTTTTTCTTTCTAGCAAGTTCATTAATTCTGTCTATATTCAAATCATTTTCACTCATAGCAATTCCTACTTTCTCTAGTTAGTTCATTCTACGAGAAATATAACAAATATACATCATTTATAAAAGTAACTAAATCGTTAATGAATCAATTTAATTATAGAAGTATAAAAATAACAAAAAGCCCACTATACGATTTTTCATAGTAGGCTAAAGTTTTGGTTAACATGAATACAATATCAAAAATTAATTTATTGATGCGAACACTTTTGGCGAATCTTGTTCGTTATCGTTTGTAGCGTTTGTATGTTCGTACGAACGATTATTATTATTTTGACGTAACTGATGATCCGTCATTTCGTACGTTTGTTCTGTATGAGCACTAATGTTAACACTTATGATAAATACTGTAAAAACAGCACATGAAATTAAAAATATTGATATATATGTTAAAATAGTTTTATTTATATTATTGAACACTTAAAATCACTCCTAGAACATTTGTTTGTATACAAACTTTAACAGAACGCGTGTTCTGTGTCAACATTTTTACGAACAAACGTTTGTTCAATTTTATAATTAATGCTATAATTAGTTTAAACCAAATTAGGGAGTGCCAATATATGAGAGAATTAACAAAACGACAAAGTGAAATATACAATTATATAAAGCAAGTAGTTCAGTCAAAAGGTTATCCACCGAGTGTTCGTGAAATTGGAGAAGCTGTTGGATTAGCCTCTAGTTCAACAGTGCACGGACATCTATCAAGATTAGAAGAAAAAGGCTATATAAAACGAGACCCTACGAAACCTCGTGCAATTGAAATAGTAAGTGAGCAAACTAATGACAATATTAATATGGAAGAGACAATCCATGTACCAGTAATTGGTAAAGTAACAGCAGGTATCCCTATAACTGCTGTTGAGAATATAGAAGAATACTTTCCGTTACCAGAGCACTTAACTTCAACACATAATAGCGACATATTTATTTTAAATGTTGTCGGTGACAGTATGATTGAAGCAGGTATTTTAGATGGTGACAAAGTAATTGTACGAAGCCAGACTTTTGCTGAAAATGGAGATATCATTGTTGCAATGACAGAGGAAGAAGAAGCAACAGTCAAAAGATTTTTCAAAGAAAAGAATAGATACAGATTGCAACCTGAAAATAATACAATGGATCCTATTTATTTAGATAAAGTAATAGTAATTGGTAAAGTCATTGGATTATATCGAGAAATGTAATACTAGTTTAATATAATTGTATAATTCAACTATTCTTCAATACTTTATTCGATTTAAATATCATTTTTTCAAAATACACTCATTTCAAGTTTATTATAATTTTTATATTACCTCTCAATAATTGACCAAATAAT
>NZ_PPQR01000134.1:473-825 GCF_002902085.1 Staphylococcus simiae | reverse complement strand
ATCAAATATAGTTTAACACCTTATTCAAAAAAATTAAATTGAACGGTTTAATTTAGTAATGCTTATTTTATTTATAAGTACTTGACTAATCGTAGGAACGAGCCTGGGACATAAATCTCAAAAAAATAGCACAAAGATGATTTTATTGTTAAATCGTCTTTGTGCTTCTTTATGTTCAATACTCCGTATTGTAGTTTCGCGTTCCCAGGGTGCTGTCTCAGCCTGTAGTCTTCGACTAGCACTGCTCCCTCGGGAGTCTCCACTACAATACTTCGCTTTTATGTAATTTTACATGTAAATACTTCAAAAAAATAAGACACTTTCGTATAATTTAATTAATTACTACAAAAAC
>NZ_PPQR01000134.1:0-463 GCF_002902085.1 Staphylococcus simiae | reverse complement strand
TTTTATGTAATTTTACATGTAAATACTTCAAAAAAATAAGACACTTTCGTATAATTTAATTAATCACTACAAAAAATAAATTAACGAGGTGCCTTATGTATAAAGATTATAACATGACTCAACTTACTCTACCAATGGAAACTTCAGTTAAAATTCCTCAAAATGATATTTCAAGATATGTTAATGACATAGTCGAAAGCATACCAGATAGAGAATTCGATGAATTCAAACATTATCGTGGTGCAACTTCTTATCATCCAAAAATGATGTTGAAAATCATTCTATATGCCTACACACAATCTGTATTCTCTGGTAGAAAAATAGAAAGATTGTTAAATGATAGTCTTCGCATGATGTGGCTATACCAAAATCAAACACCTTCGTATAAAACAATTAATCGATTCAGAGTTAATCCTAAAACAGATGCCTTAATCGAATCTTTATTTATCCAATTTCATAGCCA